>CAYMUQ010000097.1:0-1513 GCA_964393805.1 uncultured Clostridia bacterium | reverse complement strand
TGTAAGACTTACCGACAAAATTTACAAGCAGTTCGGCTTCAAGTATAAAGTCGAGCTTTCCACCCGTCCCGAAAACAGTATGGGTAGCGAGGAGGACTGGGAGCTTGCGACTTCGGCACTCCGTAAGGCGCTCGAAGAGATGAATATCGAATACGAGGTAAACGAGGGCGACGGAGCGTTCTACGGACCTAAAATCGACTTCCATCTTCAGGACAGCATAGGCAGAACCTGGCAGTGTGGAACTATTCAGCTCGATTTCCAGATGCCTCAGAGATTTGAGCTCGAGTACGTCGGCGAGGACGGCAAAAAGCACCGCCCCATAATGATACACCGCGCAATTTTCGGATCTATTGAAAGATTTATCGGAATTTTGATAGAGCATTTTGCGGGCAAATTCCCCGTTTGGCTTGCGCCCAATCAGGTGAGAATACTTCCCATAACCGACAGAACGCAGGAGTATGCCGATGCGGTATGCAAAAAATTAAAGGCGGCAGGCATACGCGCCGACGTCGACTCGAGAAGTGAAAAGGTCGGCTATAAGATACGCGAAGCCAAAATGGAGAAGATACCTTACGTTCTCGTCGTAGGCGATAAAGAGGCGGAAGAGGGCTCGGTAAACGTCAACAAACGCGGAACCGAAGAGAAATACACTCAGTCCGTCGACGAGTTTATGCAGGTTATCTTAAAAGAAATTAAAGAAAAAATTACTTTTTAACTAAATTTGTTTGACATTTACGGCCTTTCGGTTGTAATATGATTAAGTAAGCAAAGGTTGACCCCTTTCGCCTTGCATAAGGTATGCAACGGCTGATAGTGTTTCGGTGCGGACGTTTTCCGCAGATTCATTGACGGGTTACTTTGCGTAACCCGTTTTAATTTTATCAGTGTGAGGTACACGGCTATTAAAGATTTATACCAAGTAAACGAAGCGATCAGGGATAAAGAGGTCAGAGTAATCGGCGCCGACGGCGAAATGATTGGCGTAATGCCTTCGTTCCAGGCTTTAAGGCTTGCGGAAGATGCGGATCTTGATCTTGTTAAAATTTCTCCTACGGCCGTTCCGCCGGTATGCAAAATTATGGATTATTCCAAGTTTAAGTACGAGCAGGCGAAGCGCGAGAAGGAAAACCGCAAGAATCAGACTTTGATTGAGATAAAAGAGATTCGTTTATCTATGACAATAGACGTAGGCGACATAGCGGTAAAAACAAAACAATGCTTAAAATTCCTTGAAGCCGGCAGTAAAGTCAAGGTTTCGATAAGAATGAAGGGCAGGGAAAACGCGAGAGCTTATCAGGGCGTAAAGGTTATGCAGGACTTCTTCGATGGACTCGGAGGAAAAGCCGTGCAGGACAAAAAGCCTACGACCGAGGGCAGAAATATTATTATGATGCTCTCTCCCGCAAAAGCTTGATTGCGTACTAAAAATTTGTAAAATATTCATTGGAGGATAAAAATATGCCTAAACAGAAATCACATAGCGGCTCTAAGAAGCGTTTCTGGTTGACTGCAA
>CAYMUQ010000096.1:0-1821 GCA_964393805.1 uncultured Clostridia bacterium | reverse complement strand
ACCGGTTTTTATCGCATACTGTTCGGCAGGCAGACCGAAGCTGTCAAAGCCGATAGGATGCAAAACGTTAAAACCCTGCATACGCTTCATTCTCGAGAGAACGTCGGTCGCAGTATAGCCCTCGGGGTGTCCGACGTGCAGACCCGCGCCCGAAGGATAGGGGAACATATCCAGAACGTAGTACTTGGGTTTGGAAAAGTCGTGCAGGTCTGTATGGAAAGTTTTGTTTTTCTCCCAGTATTCAGCCCATTTCTTTTCAACTTCATTAAAATCGGTGTAAGCCATATAAATTTCCTCGTTAAATTTAAGCAATATTATACATATCTGTTAGCTTTTTGGCAAATAATTTGTTGTGTTTTTAGCTTTATTATAATTGACAAAGGGTTAAAAAAGTAATAAGATAAATACAACTTAATGCGCTTGCCGTATTAAAGACAAGTACCGCCTGAGATTTTTCAGAGAGTGCGCCGTTTGCTGTGAGGTGCGCATTTCGAGGGGGAACGGGAAACCACTTTTGTATATACGGCGTTAAAGAGTGGCCGATTTCGGCAATTAGGGTGGAACCGCGCAAGCTATTTTTGCGTCCTTAAACTTTTAAAGTTTAGGGCGTTTTTTATTTATGATTTAAAGTTTCCCTCAATATGGGAGAAGGAGTAGATATGGATATTATACTTAAAAACGGCGATAAGCTGAACGTAAACGACGGGTCGACCTGCGCCAATGCGGCTCAGGCGATTTCCGAAGGGCTTGCCCGTGCTGCGGTTGCGGCAAAGGTAAACGGAAACCTTGTAGATTTATGCACCGTTCTTAAAGACGGCGACAAGCTTGAGATTGTTACGTTAAAGGATAAGGAAGGACTTGAGGTTTACCGCCACACGTGCTCGCACGTGCTTGCACAGGCGGTTAAGACTATTTTCCCGACCTGCAATCTGGCTATAGGACCCGTAGTTGACAACGGTTTCTATTACGATATTGATTTTAAAACTCCCATAACACAGAACGATTTCGAGAAAATCGAAACCGAGATGGCAAAGATTATAAAGTCCAATATTCCCATCAAGAGGTACGAGCTTCCCCGCGACGAGGCAATCGAGCTGATGACCAAATACAAGGAGAAGTATAAGGTCGAACTTATAAAAGACCTTCCCGAGGGCGAAAAAATATCTTTCTATAAGCAGGGCGCTTTCACCGACCTCTGCCGCGGACCGCACTTGCCTTCGACGGGCAAAATTAAGGCGTTTAAGCTTGTTTCCATTGCGGGCGCGTATTGGCGCGGCAACGAAAAGAACAAGATGCTTACGAGAATTTACGGCGTAGCGTTTGCGACCAAGGACGAGATGAAAGCGTATTTCGAGATGATGGAAGAGGCGAAGAAGCGCGACCACATCAAACTCGGCAAAGAATTGAAGCTTTTTGCGCTTTTGAACGAAGGAAAAGGTTTCCCGTTCTTCCTGCCCGACGGAATGATGCTTAAAAACACTCTCGTCGATTACTGGAGACAGTTGCACGCGGCTGAAGACTACGTCGAAATTCAGACGCCAATTATTCTGACGAGAAATCTTTGGGAAAATTCGGGTCACTGGGACCACTACAAAGATAATATGTACACAACCAAAATCGACGGGGAGGACTGTGCGGTAAAACCTATGAACTGTCCCGGAGGTATGCTCGTGTACAAGCTTGAACCGCACAGCTATAAAGATTTGCCTATGAGAGTTGCAGAAATGGGACTTGTTCACAGACACGAAAAGAGCGGTCAGCTTCACGGACTTTTCCGCGTGCGCTGTTTCACCCAGGACGACGCGCATATCTTTATGCTTC
>CAYMUQ010000095.1:0-1891 GCA_964393805.1 uncultured Clostridia bacterium | reverse complement strand
ACTGGCGCAACGTGGACGACGCGGACGTAATGAAGTGCATCAAAATGCTCACGTTTATTTCCTTACAGGAAATAGCCGAAATGGAAAAGTGGGACGACGCTCTTATTAACAGGAAAAAGGAAATTCTCGCCTTTGAGCTTACCAAGCTCGTTCACGGCGAGGAGAAGGCGCGCGCGGCGGAGGCTCAGGCAAAGGCGGCGTTTGGCGGAAGCGCGGAAGACTTGCCCGAAACCGAAGTAAAGGTTGATACGGCTACGATTATTCCCGTACTCGTTGCGGCGAAGGTATGCGCGTCCAACGGCGAGGCGAGAAGGCTTATCCAGCAGGGCGGCGTAATGATAAACGACGACAAGGTCACGGATATAAACGCGCCCGTAAAGAGCGGCGATATAATTCACAAGGGCAAAAAAGTCCACTTAAAAATCAAGCTTATCTAATGTCTTATCTATCCGTATCGGGTGAAACCGTAACCGAGCAAACAATAGAAAAGTCACGCTTTATAGCAACTTCTTGTCACGTCGAAGGCGAGGATGAGGCAAAGGCGTTTATCGAGCGCGTAAGGTCAAAGTACCGCGACGCAACGCATAACTGCTACGCCTATATTGCCGACGAAAAGGGCAACTTTCTGCGCTTTTCGGACGACGGCGAACCGCAGGGTACCGCGGGAATGCCGATGCTCGAAGTGCTGAAAAATAACAACCTTAAACAGGTTGCCGTGGTGGTTACCCGCTATTTCGGCGGAATTAAGCTTGGCGCGGGTGGACTGGTTCGTGCGTATTCGGGCGCGGTGGCACAAAATATTGCCGCCGCTAAAAAGGTAAGTTACGAACCGTGCGTCAAAAGCGGTTACGAGGTTGACTATACCCAAACAGATTTATGTCAACGATTTTTCTTGTCCCGCGATTGTACGGTTATAGATACCGACTATGCCGATAAGGTAACCTTTATAGTCGCCATTAAAAAGGAAGAAGAGCAAGACTTCAATAATCAATTAAACGACAAACTGAGCGGTAAAGTTAAAATAACGAAATTAGAGGAATATCAATTTCCGTTTGAAGTATAAAAACAGCGGGGCGCGTTTTCAAAACGCGCCTCGCTTAATATTATTGCAACTATTTAATTTCGTGTATCCAGCCGTCGGGCGCTTCAATGGTGCCGAGCTGAATGCCCAAGAGCGTATCGTAGAGTTTTTTGGTTATCTTGCCCATCTCGTTCATACCCGAAGGGAAGCAAATCTCTTTGCCGTGGTCGTAGATTTTTCCAACGGGGGAAATGACCGCGGCGGTACCGCAAAGACCGCACTCGGCGAAGTCTTTGACTTCGTCAAACCTTACGGGTCTGTGTTCTACGGTAAGTCCGAGATACTTCTCCGCAACGTAGCAGAGCGACCTTCTTGTAATGGAGGGAAGAATACTGTCCGACTTGGGCGTAACGACTTTTCCGTCTTTGGTCACGAACAGGAAGTTTGCGCCGCCCGTCTCTTCGACGTAGGTTCTCGTACCCGCGTCGAGATACATATTCTCGTCAAAGCCGTTATTGTGCGCGTCCACTATGGCGTGCAGACTCATAGCGTAGTTCAAGCCCGCCTTGATGTTTCCTGTACCGTGGGGAGCGGCTCTGTCGAAGTCCGAAACTCTGATAGTTATGGGTTTTACGCCGCCTTTGAAGTAAGGACCGACGGGGGTTGCGAACAGCCTGAACTGATACTCCACAGCAGGCTTTACGCCGATTACCGGCGAGGAGCCGAACATAAACGGTCTTAAATAGAGTGTCGCTCCGCTGCCGTAGGGCATTGGGTGGAAATGAAGAGTTTCGGTGCCACGTGAACAGGTAAGGGCAGTTCTTCTGCCACCTTGGCACTTGAAGAACTCCGGCTGCCGCCCTGTTAAAG
>CAYMUQ010000094.1:0-1922 GCA_964393805.1 uncultured Clostridia bacterium | reverse complement strand
GAAGCAAAAGAGGTATGGCGGCGTTTGTTCGAATCGAACGGTGAAATACGCACGAGCCTGTGCACGCCCTTTTCCGCCTTTAAAAATCCGTAGGCGTTCTCGCCTTCCACACGGAACGAAACCGACTTTATGCCCGCCTCGTCGCCGTTTTCGAGGTCGAGTTCGGTAACCTTGAAACCCGCCTGCTCGCAGTATCTTAAATACATTCTGTACAGCATCTGCGTCCAGTCGCAAGCTTCGGTGCCGCCCGCGCCCGAATGGAGATTTAACATTGCGTTGTTTGCGTCGTACTTGCCTTTTAACAGGGCGCGTATTCGCATATCCTCGATATCGTTTTCGGCGGTTATAATCATCTGTTCGAGCTCGGGAATGAGGCTCTCGTCGTCCGCCTCTTCGATTAAATCTACGAAGGTGAACGCCTCCGCTACCGCCGTTTCGCCCTTGTTGTACGAGGCGATTTTGTTCTCTATTGAGGAAATTTCGCGTCCGATATGCTTGGACTTTTCCAAGTCCTGCCACACCTCGGGCTTTTCCTGCTCCTCTTTAAGCTGTTCGAGCTTACCGCCCAAATTATCTATATCCAAGGCGTATTTAGCTTCCGCAAGCGTGTCCGAAAGCGCTTTTAATCTTAATCTGTAGTCGTCTGCTTTAAACATAACCGATTGAGAAATCTCCCTTTATCCGCGCTTACTTTTTAGGTCTGTGTACCTGAGTACCAGAGGGAACGTAATTGCCGTCGGCGTCAGCCTTGGGCACGTGAGCGCCCTGGGGAACCGCTCCCGCGGCAAGGGGCGCAACTGCCGTACCTTGGGGAGGAGTTTGCGGCTTTACGGGCGCCTGAGGCGCGGGTCTTTGAGAAGCCATCGGTCTCTGGGGAGGCGCGGGGCGTCTCTCTATTCTGCCCTTTAAAAGCTGGCTTATTGCGGTCGTCTGAATGCGCTCTATCATCTCGTCGAACATCTCGTGACCTTCCTCTTTGTAGGCGATTACGGGATCCTGCTGAGCGTATCCGCGAAGTCCTATGCCCTTTCTGAGCTGATCCATAGCGTCGATGTGGTCTACCCAGTATCTGTCAACCGCGGCAAGTAGGATATTGCGCTCTATCTGCGAGAAGTCCACCTGTCCGTCCGTATCTCTCGTAATATTTTCGATTTTAACCTCGTAAGCCTTGCTTACCTCGTCGACTATCTTGTTTATCGCGTCGGTGTAGTCCCAGCTCTCGAGCATCTGTCTCGTAATTTCGAACTCGCACTCGTCGGGATATACCCTCTGTCTTAAAGCGGCGTTCAAATCGTCCTCGTTCCACTGTTCGGGCATTGCGTCGGCGTTGACAGTCTCGCCTACCACCTTTGTAACGTAGTCGGGAATATATTTCAAAAGCTGTTCGTGAACGTTCGCGCCGCGGATGACGTTTAATCTCTCCGAATATATAAGCTTACGCTGTTCGTTCATTACCTCGTCGTACTGTAAGGTGTGCTTTCTTGCGCCGAAGTTTCTGCCCTCTATAGCTTTCTGCGCATTCTCTATCGAGTGCGACAGCATCTTGGATTGCAAGCTTTCGTCCGCGTCCATAAGCGTCGTGTAAATAGCTTTGAGCCTCTCGCCGCCGAAGCGCTTTGCAAGGTCGTCTTCAAGGGAAATGAAGAACACCGAATCGCCCACGTCGCCCTGACGGCCGGCACGGCCTCTGAGCTGGTTGTCGATACGTCTTGATTCGTGACGCTCCGTACCGAGTATGCACAGACCGCCCGCCTCTATAACCTTTTCCTTCTCGGCGTCGGTCTCCTCCTTGAACTTCGTGTACAGCTCGTTATAGCGTTCGCGCGCCTTCTGCTCTTCGGGAGTGAACTCTCTGTCGGCGTAGGAGATAATTCTCTTTGAATTGTCTCGCCCAGCTTTCGGCCGGTTTCGTTGACATATAC
>CAYMUQ010000093.1:0-2239 GCA_964393805.1 uncultured Clostridia bacterium | reverse complement strand
CCTTTTTAATGGTCTCGCGGTAGGGTATTCTCGGCTCGGTTAAAACGGTCGAAATCTGGAAGCGGCTTTTAAGCTTTGCGCACAGAAGCTCTATGTGCGTCTCGCCCTGACCGCTTAAAATAAGCTCGCCCGTCTCGGCGTTCTTTTCAACCGAGAAGGTGTAGTCCTCTTCGCGCATCTTGTTAAGACCCGCAAAGACCTTGTCCTCTTCGCCCTTGTTCGCCGCCTTTACCGCAAGGGAGAGGCAGGGGCGGGGGAAGTGAATGGGGTCGAACTGAATATTCGTACCCGCCGCGCA
This sequence comes from uncultured Clostridia bacterium, assembly GCA_964393805.1. Lineage (GTDB taxonomy): Bacteria > Bacillota > Clostridia > Christensenellales > Borkfalkiaceae > Coproplasma. Next base: position 1,941 of record CAYMUQ010000093.1, on the reverse strand, counting down.
GAGCGTATGGTTGGTGTCGGTGGAGGAGAGCTTGTTTATCGCGCCGATGTCGCCCGCCGCAAGAGTAGTGACCTGTTCGCATTTTTTACCCTGTAAAAGGAATATCTGACCTATGCGCTCCTCCTTGCCAGTGTTTGCGTTGTAGACGGTGTCGCCGCTCTTTAAACTGCCGCGGAAGACTTTAAGATAATTGAGTTTACCCGAGTATGCGTCGTAGACGGTCTTGAATACGAGAGCGGCAAAGGGCGCGTCGTCCTCGCATTTTACTTCTATAAGCTCGTCCGCAGTCAAATCGGTGGCGAACGCGTTGCGCCTTTCGCTTGCCGCGGGCATATAGGTAACTATCTCGTCTAAAAGGTTAATAACGCCTCTGTTACCCAGCGCACTGCCCGCCATAACGGGTATTACAGTACCCATAGCGATGCCCTTTCTAATACCTTTTATAATTTCGTGTTTGTCGAGTTCGCCCGTCTCGAAATATTTATCTAAGAGATTATCGTCGTTTTCCGCGGCGGTCTCGGTAAGACTGGCTTTCATTTCGTCGAACTGATTTTTGAGACTTTCGGGAATTGCAATCTCCTTGGGACCGCTCGTCGAGAACTCGTAAGCCTTTTCCTGTATGGCGTTTATGTATCCCGTCATCTTTTCGCCGTCCATAACGGGTATCTGTATGGGAGCGAGCTTGCCCGCATACTTTTCTTTCAGTGCGTCCACCGTTCCCGCGTAATCCGCATTGGGCTTGTCCATTCCGTTTATGAAGATAATAAGCGGCTTTGCAAGTCTCAGACAGTAGTCGACCACGCTCTCCGCGCCGATAGGGAGTACGCCGTTCGCGCCTATAACGAGAAGTGCGCCGCCGCACGCCGCAAGCGCCTCGTGCCGCTCGCCCTCGAAGTCGTAAAAGCCCGGACAGTCGATAAGATTTATCTTCGTGCCGTTCCAATTAAGGTGCGCCAAAGAGGTGTAGACCGACACGCCCTTAGCCTTTTCGGCTTCGTCGAAGTCCATAACGGTAGTGCCGTTTTGGGTGTTGCCCATACGGTCTATGACGCCCGCGTTGAAGAGCATAGCCTCGCATAGAGTGGTTTTACCCTCGCCGCTGTGTCCGATGACTGCAATGTTTTTGATTGTTTTAGAATTAAGTTCCATTTCTTTTCCCCTTAGACGCTTCGGACGGTTTGTCCGCCCGCGTCTATTACATTATATATTATAATCGCGCGCGTTTCAATACCTAAACGGAAATTTGTACGGACGGGTATGGGTCTTAAACGCCTGAGACGGAGCGGCGTCGTCGGTTAGCGGCTTTCAAGTAGAAATAGTTTAAAATAACAATACTGATAATAAGCAACAAAAATCTATGTAAATTACTAACAAAAAGTGAGCTATATAACATTTGAAATTATCTATAAGAAAATTTAATACATAAATTTGTGAATTACAAAATCTATGCAAAAATAAGGTAATCAGAGCGTATTTTGTAAAATTTTGTCAATATGTTGTGGTTATTGAAAAATAAAAACACAATAAAAAAGACACTTTCAGAGAGTGGTTAAAAAACGGGGCAAATAAAGCAATTTTTAACCATTTCGGGGCAAAAAACGCCGAAAAAATCGTTGACAAGCAATTTTATATTTAATATAATAGTCAGGCGCGTTAAAAAAAGGTGCGTATTGGGATGAAGCGTAAAGTTACTTCAAACCGTCGTTCAAACCCGCGACGGAAGATAATTTACGCCGACAAATGTAGGAGCGCGACTCCTGCGACTAACCGTGGCTTGATTTAATTACGCCGCACGTTCGGTGTTTTTTAATGCCCAAGCCGCGATACACACGGTTAAGTTGACGCGAGCAATACAAATTTTTCGTTAGTATAAAAGGAGAAACACAAATGGCAGGACAGAAAATCAGAATTAAACTTGCGGCTTACGACCACGAACTCGTC
>CAYMUQ010000092.1:0-2247 GCA_964393805.1 uncultured Clostridia bacterium | reverse complement strand
GATATTAAGGCGGTTGCAATTGCGTTTCCCTTGAATATGCAGTCGTCGAGCAGTCCGACTGCTTTTCCGTTTTCGCCGTAGACCGCTCTTCCGAGTTTCAGACTGTACGCGTTTTCGGCGGGGGTGCCCGTCGAAGCGAATATAGCGGTCTCGCCCTTGATTTTTAAGTTGTCGGCTTTTGCGTAAAATTCGTTTTCGTATTGGTCAGAGCAAAAAAATCCGTCTATATTGTTTCCGACGCAGCTAATACCCAGTATGTAGCCGCGTCTCTTTTTGTCCTCGCTTATAATTTGCATTCCGTAAAGCTTGCTTAATTTCATATCTTTTTCTCCTTACACGATAATGTATTATTAAGCTCCCCGTACATATCACCTAAAAAATTGACGGAAACTGTCGATTTGAATTTTTCGCACGTTATTAAGTCAATATATTTACAGTTGACTTGACAGGTGTAAACTTTAAGTGTATACTTACGGTAACTGGAAATATTTGGTTACGTTATTGCAACAGGGCATAATATGGCAATTTTTAAATCGAAATACGACGTGATAGTCGTCGGTACGGGCGTGGCAGGATTAAACTGCGTTTTAAATCTTCCCGAAGATAAGTCGGTCCTCGTGATTTCCAAAAGGTCACCCGAAAAGAGCGACAGTTATCTTGCGCAGGGAGGAATATGCAGACTGCGTGGCGAGGACGACTACGAACAATATTTTAACGACACTATGCGCGCGGGGCATTACGAAAACGACCCCGAGGCGGTGGAGTGTATGATACGTTCCTCGCAGGAAATTATATCCGACCTCGAAAAAATCGGCGTTGCGTTCACCAAGAATGTTGACGGCTCGTTCGCCTACACGAGAGAGGGCGGTCACACTTCGGCGAGAATTTGTTACCACGAGGACTGCACGGGCAAGGAAATAACCTCCGCTTTGGAAAGACAGGCGGAGAAGCGCAAGAACGTGCAGATAGTCCCCGAAATTACGATGCTGGATATTATAGAGGACGGCAAGCGTTGCTACGGCGTAGTCGTTTCGGACAACGCGGACAAGAAGGTGTATGAAATTTATTCGGACTACTCAGTGCTTGCATGCGGCGGCGTGGGCGGCGCGTTCGGCAACACCACCAACTATTCGCATCTGACGGGCGACGCGGTAGCAATCTGTATGCGTCACGGAGTAAAGGTTAAACACCTCGATTATATTCAAATTCACCCCACAACGCTTTACACGAAAGACGGCGGCAGAAAATTTTTAATATCCGAGTCGGTCAGAGGCGAGGGCGCTCATCTTCTCGATAAGAATATGCAGAGGTTTACCGACGAGCTCAAACCGCGCGACGTCGTCAAGGACGCGGTGCTTAAAAAGATGGAAGAGGATAAAACCGATTTCGTCTGGCTGGATATGCGCCCCGTGGGCAGAGAACAGCTCGAAGCGCATTTCCCGCAGATAATCAAAAGGTGCAAAGAGGAGGGCTACGACGTCTTTTCGGAGTGCGTGCCCGTAGTCCCCGCCATACATTATTTTATGGGCGGTATTGAGAGCGATTTGAACGGCAGAACTTCGCTAAACGCGCTATATGCGGTCGGCGAGACATGCTGTAACGGAGTACACGGCAAAAACAGACTTGCGTCCAATTCTCTTTTGGAAAGTTTGCTTTTTGCAAAGCGTGCCGCGCGCGACATTGTAAACGGTTACGGGAGAGCGGACGGGGAAGCTTGTAAGCGAGCGGCTTCGAAGCTTGATAAAAGTAAATACGCGGACGCGGACAAATTACTGGAAGAATACAGATTACAGTTTGTAGAAGCTGTAAAAAAAGCGGACGGAAAGGAGTAAAGAAAGTGAATAATCTTACCGAAAAAATGATAATGGACAGGCTCATTCAGCAGGCGCTCGAAGAGGATATCGGCAACGAGGACGTCACCACAAACGCCGTTATGCCCGACTATAAAAGAGGTCAGGTCAAGCTTATCTGCAAGCAGGACGGCGTAATCTGCGGTCTGCACGTATTCGAGAGGGCGTTCAAGCTTCTCGACGAAAACACTAAGGTGGACTTTTTCGTCACCGACGGCGACGAGGTCAAAAAAGGTCAGAGCCTTGCCATAGTTTCTGGCGATATAAGAGTGCTTTTATCGGGCGAGAGAGTTGCTCTAAACTTCCTTCAAAGAATGAGCGGCGTAGCAACCTATACCCGCACGGTTGTAAATCTTCTTAAAGGCTGTAATACCAAACTTCTGGACACCCGCAAGAC
>CAYMUQ010000091.1:0-2347 GCA_964393805.1 uncultured Clostridia bacterium | reverse complement strand
CGATGAACGAGAAATCGCATTCCATTTCGCACAGCCACGACTGCACTGCCTGCTGTAAACCTTATCCATAACCGTTACCTGTCCGTTAGTCTATACGTATCTATTCTACAATAAATTTCTCTCAATTGTCAAAGAGTTTAAGGTTGGCATAAAATGTAATATCAAATTTTTTGAGGAGCTTAAATTGAAAAAAATATTAAGTATTTTTTGTGCGGCGGTGCTGATTGCAGTTTTCCCGTTCGCACTTGCAGGTTGTAACAAAAACGACAAGAAAATTAAAATAAACGAGGTTACCCACTCGGTATTCTACGCGCCCTTATATCTTGCGGACGCGCTCGGCTATTTTAAAGACGAAGGCTATGAAATAGAGCTCACCAACGGCGGCGGCGCGGACGCGACTATGGCGGCGGTACTTTCGGGTGCGGCGGACGTAGGCTTCTGCGGACCCGAGGCGGCAATTTACGTCGATATAGGCGGGTCTTCCGACAGCCCCAAGGTATTCGGTCAGCTTACAAAGCGCGACGGAAGCTTCCTCGTTGGAAGAACCGCACAGCCCGACTTTAAGTGGAGCGATTTGGAGGGCAAGGAAATTCTTGCAGGCAGAAAGGGCGGCGTTCCCGCTATGACCTTCGAATACACGTTAAAACAAGAGGGCGTTACCGCGAAACTCAACTACGACGTAGCGTTCAATCTTATGACCTCCGCCTTCGATTCGGGCGTTGCGGACTACTGCACTATGTTTGAACCGGGCGCAAGCGCATTCGAGGCCGCGGGCAAGGGTTACATGGTAGCCTCCGTCGGCGCGCAGGCAGGCGAGGTCCCCTATACCTGTTTCTCGGCGAAAAAGAGCTTTATCGACAAAAACCCCGAAAAAATCGACGCAATACTTCGTTCGGTAACCAAAGCCGTAAAGTATATCAACGAAAACGACGCTTTGACCGTAGCGCAGAAGATAGCATCCTACTTCGACGGTACTTCGGTCTCCGCGCTCGAAACTTCGATTAAAAACTATAAGGCAATCGACGCCTGGGTTACCGATATGGCTATGAAGGAGACCTCCCTCGACAGGCTTCAAGACATTATGGAAAACGCGGGCGAGTTGACAAAGCGCGTAAAATTTAGCGACGTAGTCTTAACCGAGCGCGCTCACCAGATATATACGGAAGTTTACGCATGATTTTATCATTCAACGACGTCAGCTACACCTATCATACTCCGGACGGCGAAACTCTCGCAGTCGAGAATATGTCGTTTAAGGTAGAGCGCGGTCAGTTCGTTTCGATCATAGGTCCGTCGGGATGCGGCAAAACTACGATTTTGTCGCTTATCGCGGGACTTTTGAAGCCGTCCTCGGGCAAAATAGTCAGAGACAACGCAGAGTTCGGCTATATGTTGCAACGCGACGCGCTCTTCCCCTGGCGGACGGTTGAGGCAAATATTTTTCTCCCTTTGGAAGTCAAGGGGCGCAACAACGCAAAGATGCGTGAAAACGCCCTGCTTCTTGCCGAAAAATACGGCTTGAAGGACTTCTTAAAGAAAAAGCCTACGGAGCTTTCGGGCGGTATGCGGCAGAGGGTCGCACTCATACGCACTCTCGCCGCCCAACCCGACATACTTCTTTTAGACGAACCGTTTTCGGCGCTGGACTATCAGACCCGCCTAAAAGTTTGCGACGACGTTCAGGCAATAATTAAAAGTGAGAAAAAGACGGCGATACTCGTAACGCACGATATGTCGGAGGCGATTGCGCTTTCAGACAAGGTAGTGGTCTTGTCCGCAAGACCGGCTACCGTCGTTGCCGAACACGACATAACCTTCGGAGGCGGCAGTCCCAAAAAAAGAAGGGAATGCGAAGAGTTTTCGCACACGTTCGAGCTTCTGCGCTCGGAGCTTGGCTTGTAGCAACTTAACCTTTACAACTACACACGGAGAATTTACTAATGAAACACGCCAAAAATTACTCCAAGGCACACCAGCTTTACTTAAGGAGAAATAAAAAGAGAAGCGTACTTATCAATCTTGCACGCGTGGGCATACTTGCAGCCGTGCTTGCGATATGGGAGATTTTCGCACATTTTAAGATAATCGACCCGTTTATCACGAGTTCGCCCTCGCGCGTAATAAAAACGGTATGTGATCTTTACAAAGGCGGATCGCTATTTTACCACATAGGCATAACGCTTATGGAGACGCTTATCGGCTTTTTTATAGCCGTGATTTTAGGCTATACCATAGCCATCGCGCTGTATATGAGCGACTCGGTGCGTAAGATTTTCGAACCGTATATAGTCGTACTCAACTCCCTGCCCAAAATCGCGCTCGGTCCGCTTATCATAATATGGATAGG
>CAYMUQ010000090.1:0-2631 GCA_964393805.1 uncultured Clostridia bacterium | reverse complement strand
CGAGAATGATTTTCTCGGGACTCGAGCATATGCGCAAGGTGCCTTTCCGCGACGTGCTTATACACGGTCTTGTAAGGGACGAGCAGGGCAGGAAGATGTCGAAGTCGTTGGGAAACGGCGTAGACCCTCTGGAAGTAATCGAAAAGTACGGCGCGGACAGTTTGAGGTTTTCGCTTTTACAGGGAGTTGCGCCCGGTAACGACACGCGCTATTCCTCGGCAAAGGTAGAGGCGTGCCGCAACTTTATGAATAAAGTCTGGAACGCCAGCCGTTACGTTATAATGAACTGCGAGGGCAGGAGTATTAAGCCTGTTACCGAAATAAAGCTTACCGTATCCGACAAGTGGATAATTTCCAAGCTTCAGGCGGCTATACGCGACGTGACGCTCGCTTTGAACAAGTTCGAACTCGGCATTGCGTGTCAGATTATGTACGACTTTATGTGGTCGGACTTTTGCGACTGGTATATAGAGCTTACCAAGGCGGCTCTTCACTCGGACGACGACAAGAGCAAGGACAACGCAGTATCGGTACTGTTGTTCGTTTTAGAAAACGCACTTAAACTTCTGCATCCGTTCATACCCTTTATAACAGACGAAATTTACCGCAGTCTGCCCAATACCAAGGGCTCTATTATGGTTGCCGAGTTCCCCAGATACAACTCAAAGCTCGCCTATAAAAAGGAAGCGGCGGCTTTCGGCGGCGTAATGGAGATAATAAAGGCGGTCAGAGAGGTCAAGGTTGAGACGGGCTGTGCGCCTTCGAAGAAGGTTACTCTGTACGTTCTCACTGAGAACAAGAGGCTTATTCAGGCAAATTCGGACTGCATTGCAAAGCTTGCGGGCGCGGAGAAGGTCGTTATTATCGCCGATAAGAGCGAGGCGGGCGAAAAGGTTGCCGCAAAGGTAACGGGCGCGGGAACGCTGTATATTCCTATGGGTGAGCTTATAGACGCCGACAAGGAGCGCGAGCGCCTCAATATCGAGCTTGAAAAGGTTATGGACGAGATAAGAAGGGCGGAAGGTAAGCTCAACAACAACGGCTTTATCGCAAAGGCGCCCAAAAAGCTCGTAGACGCAGAACGCGAAAAGCTTGAAAAGTATCAGGAAATGCGTGAAAAGCTTTTACTTCAGCTTAAGAATTTATAACAACAATCGAAATGTTTTACGGAGATAAAAATGGCGGCTAAAAAGAGTAACGGAAAAAAGAGCAGTAATACTCGTTCAAAGACGCAAAGCAGTGCGCAAAAAGAGGCTGTTGCATTTGCGAAAAATCATAAAAAGGGCTTAATTTGTGCGGTCGGCATAATTTTGGCTATAATAATCGTCGCCGTGCTCATCGTGTATTTTTTCTTCCCCGACCTTTGGAAAAAGGCTCAGGATGCATATCTCGATTACACGAAAACGTTATATAACGACAGCACCGACGACGACCCCGAGGGGACCGCGGCGCGCGAGCATCAGCATATTGAGGTTGCCGACAAAACGGATATAACTAAATCCGAGTTTTCTATACATTTTCTTGAGGTTGGCAACAAGTATGCGGGTGACTGTACGCTTATAAAATGCGGCGACACCGAAGTTTTAATCGACGCGGGCTCGCGTACCAACAGTGCGGCGACCATAAACGAGTATCTTTCGCGTTACGTTACCGATAATAAGATAGAATACGTAATCGCAACTCACGCACATCAGGACCATATTGCGGGCTTTGTTGGTAAAGGTTCGGGCAACAATAAAGACGGCGTTTTATATACTTACGATATAGGCACGGTTATACAGTTTTCGGGACACAATACGAATAGCGGCGTGTATAACAATTACGTAAGCGCAGTCAACTACGCCAAGGGCAAGGGCGCTGTAGCATACACCGCGTTGCAGTGTTGGAATAACGCGGGTAAAGACGCGTCGCAGACCGACCCCGCAGATACCCGCGAGGCTAAGAGGCAGTACGATTTGAGTGCGGCGGGCGACGGTTCGCTAACGTTGAGCGTTTTGTACAACTATTATTACGAGCACGAGACGGCGGACGAAAACGACTACTCGGTATGCGTGCTTTTATCGCACACGACGGCGCAGGGAGCCGTTTCGAACTATCTGTTCACGGGTGATTTGGAGGGTAAAGGAGAGGAGTATCTCGTTGATAACAACACTTTGCCCGAAGTGGAGGTATTTAAGGGCGGTCACCACGGCAGTAAGACCAGCTCGACCGACAAGCTTCTGAAAGTTATAAAGCCCAAAAGAGTTGCGGTGTGCTGTTGTGCGGGTGCGACAGAGTACACGAGTAATAACGACAATACTTTCCCCACGCAGGCGTTCGTAGACAGAATTTCAAAGTACACCGACGAAGTTTACTGCACGTCGCTCTGCATAGATTATAAGAGCAGTAATTTTACTTCGATGAACGGCGATATAGTGTTTATGTATTTAGACGGTGCGTTAAAGTCGTGGTTCTCGAACTCGTCGAAGAAGCTGAAAGAGTGGGAGTGGTTCCAAAATAACAGAACCTGTCCTCAGGCTTGGACGCAGAATTAGTTTTTTAATATAATATAAGGCGCCGCCGCGATAAATCGCGGCGGCGCTTAACTTATTTATTCAAATTATTCTTTTTTAGCCGCGGGCTTTTTAGCGG
>CAYMUQ010000089.1:0-2749 GCA_964393805.1 uncultured Clostridia bacterium | reverse complement strand
TTTTTCTTTTGCGGCATAATGGACGAGCCCGTCGAGTATGCGTCGGAAATCTCGAGGTAGCCGAACTCCCCGGAAGTGTATAAAATTATGTCCTCGCAAAGGCGGGAAAGGTGCGCCATTACAAGCGACGCGTCGAAAAGGTACTCCGCAACGAAATCGCGGTCGGAAACGCCGTCTAATGAGTTCTCGCAGGGGCGGTCGAAATCGAGCATTTCGCAGGTCATATTTCTGTCGATGGGGTAAGAGGTGCCGGCAAGCGCTCCGCTTCCGAGGGGCATAACGTTCGCCCTCTCGCGGCTTGCGCTAACTCTGTCCAAATCGCGCATAAACATTTCGGCGTAGGCGTTGAAGACGTGACCCGCGCACATAGGCTGTGCTTTTCTTAAATGGGTGTAGCCGGGGATTATGAGTTTTACGCCCTCTTCGGCTTTTTTAACGAGCGCCTCGACAAGTCCTATTAAACTGTCCGCAAGCTCGTCGAACGAACCTCTTGCGTAAAGACGGAAGTCGGTTGCTACCTGGTCGTTTCTGCTCCTTGCGGTGTGCAGTTTCTTGCCCGCATCGCCGATACGCGCCACGAGTTCGTTTTCTACAAACGAGTGTATGTCCTCGGCACCCTCGATTTCGAGCTTGCCGCTCTTTATATCGGCGGCTATGCCCTCTAAACCTTCGCAAATCTTCTTTGCGTCGTCGAGGGGGATAATACCACAGCTTCCGAGCATTGCGGCGTGCGCAAGCGAGGCGGTAATATCTACCGCCCAGAGCTTTTTATCGAAGGGGAGCGAGTCGCCGAAGAGATCTGCGTTTTTTGCAGTGGGCGCGTCGAAGCGTCCTTCCCAAAGTTTCATAATTTTATCCTCTGAAAAATTGACTTGTGTAGTAAGATTATAGTATAATTTAAGAGTATAAGCAAGTATTTTGGGGTATTTGTGTGATTATTCTCGGTATAGACCCGGGCTTCGGCACGATGGGCTTCGGCGTAATAGAAAAAAAGGTAAACGGAGACTGCGTTCCCGTCGATTACGGCGTAATTCAGACGCCGAGGGACGAGACCTTCCCCGTGCGTCTTGCAAAGCTCGAAGAGGGACTTAATAAAATTTACGATAAGTACAAGCCCGACGAGATTTCCGTGGAGGAGCTGTTCTTTTCTAAGAACGTAACCACGGGTATTCAGGTTGCCGAGGCGAGAGGGGTCATTCTTCTGTCCGCGATTAAGTACTGCGGAAGGCTCTTCGAATACACGCCCAACCAGATTAAACAGGCGCTTACGGGTTACGGCAAGGCGGACAAGATACAGATGATGCACGTCGTGCAGTCGCTTCTGCATTTAAAGAACATACCCCGTCCCGACGACGCGGCGGACGCTCTCGCGGTCGCACTGTGCCACGCGCACACCTCGCGCTTCGGACTTATGTTCGGAATAAAGTAATTTTAAAGAAAGGATAAGCTATGATAGGATATTTGAAAGGCAAGGTAATTAACGTTTCTACCGATACGGCGATAATTCTCGTCGGCGGAGTTGGCTACGAGGTGTACTGCACGGGTTCGGTGTTTTCGGGCATAACCGAGGGCGGCGAGTGCGAGGTTTACACCTATCTACAAGTGAGCGAGCAGAACGGCGTGACCTTGTACGGGTTTTCGACCATTCCCGAAAAGACGATGTTTTTAAACCTTATCTCGGTTTCGGGAGTAGGCCCGAAGATGGGACTGTCGGTTCTTACTTATATGAATTTAAACGACTTTGCTACGGCGGTTGCCACGGGCGACGTAAAACGTCTGTCGCAGGTCAAGGGGCTAGGTAAAAAGACTGCCGAGCGCATAATTCTGGAACTTCGCGAAAAGGTCGGACTGCCGCAGTTGGGTTCGCAACCTGCCGCCGCGCCCGTTGTGGGCGTAAACAGCGGCGACGAGGACGCCGTTGTTGCGCTTATCTCTCTCGGGTTCTCGCGCGCCGAGTCCGAAAGAGCGGTATCCAGAGCCAAGGCTCAGGGAGCAAAGTCGGTTGACGAAGTTATTTTATACGCTTTGAAGGGGATGTAATCTATGTTTGACGAAGAATACGGCGAAGACGAGGGCAGGCTTATTCAAAGCACCAAGGGCGAGTACGACGCCGAAGAAAACGCGCTTCGCCCCAAAACTTTGGACGCTTACGTCGGACAGACGAAAGTAAAGGAAAATTTGACCGTCTATATGAACGCCGCGAAAAAGCGCGGAGAGGCGCTCGAACACGTTCTCTTGTACGGCGCTCCCGGTCTCGGTAAAACGACGCTTGCACACATTATCGCCAACGAAATGGGCGGTCAGCTTAAAATGACGAGCGCACCCGCAATCGAAAGAAGCGGCGATTTAGCCGCACTTTTGACCAACCTCAACGAGGGCGACGTGCTGTTCATCGACGAAATTCACCGCTTAAATCACAGCGTGGAGGAGATACTCTATTCCGCGATGGAGGACTACGCCCTCGATATAATAGTGGGCAAAGGTCCGAGCGCGAGAAATATCCGTTTCTCGCTTAAAAAGTTTACTTTGATAGGCGCGACTACCAAGGCGGGAATGATAGCAAATCCCCTGCGCGACAGGTTCGGCATAATCTGCCGTCTCGAAATGTATACGCCGTCGGAGCTTGAAGAGATAGTAGTACGCAGTGCGAAAACTCTCGGAATAGATATAGACAATGAAGCGGCTAAGGAAATTTCCCGCCGTTCGCGCGGAACGCCGAGAATTGCCAACCGCCTTTTAAAGCGCGTGC
>CAYMUQ010000088.1:0-2772 GCA_964393805.1 uncultured Clostridia bacterium | reverse complement strand
AGATACGTTCATCGGAAATATGCGGTCAAGCACGCGCACCGAGTGTACGTTGTGCGAAAAGTGTCTGCCGCAACTTGAAAAGTAAAGCTCGTCCAAAAGCTTTTCGCCCGTATGCCCGAAGGGGGTGTGACCTATGTCGTGACCGAGCGCAATCGCCTCGATAAGGTCGCAATTGAGGTTGAGTGCGCCGCCTATCGTTCTCGCTATGCGCGAAACGAACTGTACGTGCAGTCCGCGCCTCGTTATGTCGTCGTTTTTATAAAACGAAAAAACCTGCGTCTTGTCGGCGTAGCGGTTGTAGTACGGACAGTTCATAATCTTGTCCGTGTCGCGAACGAAAGAGGGGCGCAGTACCGTGCCGTCGTCGTGAGGATTTTCTCTTCTTCTTACGGCGGCTTCGTCGGGGCAGGCGACCTTTGCAAAGCTTGAAAGCTTTTTCTCTTCGGCTATCCTTTCTGTCAGTTCTTTTGAAAGATTTTCGTACATAATTGCATTATACATTATAAAACTTCGTAAGTAAAGCGTCATTTTTTGAGTACTTTGCAATTTTTTTGAATAAAACAATTGTTAAATAATCGTAAATGTATTAAAATGACTGTATAAAGGAATTCGGAGAATACAGATGAATAAAGTTGCCGAACGCTGTAAAAAGGACAGCTGCGCCAAATTTTTCTTTGCGTCGAAGAAAATGTTTTTCGAGCTTAAGTGCATAAAGATAGTATTATATTTGTTAAATATAGTGCCCGTCGTAATATGCTTTTTGCCCACATCCGACGGTATGGTAAAGCTTATTTGCTCGTGCGTGTCCTTCGGGTTTACCTTAATAAATCTCATAGTCGGCGCGCTCTTAAGCAACTACAAGGAAAAAGCCATTATGGGGCATCAGATATACGAGGCCGCCATAACCGGCTCGACCTTTTCCAAGACCGAGTACGACAGAGAATGCACCAACGATATGCAGGAACTCGCTATCCGAAAAGGTCTGCCTTTAATGAAAAAGGCAAAGACCTTACCAATAACTAACGTTCCGCAGGATATAAGCGACGACTACAGCTTTTTGTACTTATGCAGGATAAATGCCGCTAAAATAAAATTCCTGTTAAGCCGTGTATTTTACGGCTACGTTATATGTCTTGTAGCTATCGCGGTGGCGCTTATTATTGTAAACTTCAACGCGGACGCGGGCTATCTTATTTATACTCTCGTCTGCTGCTGGTCTTTAATAACTCCGCTTATAAACAACTGTACGTCAAGCCAGAGGTGTATGAGGCAGTGCTCCAAAATCTGCGCCGACATAGACAACTTCTTTGCCGACGGCGACTGTTCGGTCGAGAGGCTTGCAAGGTTTTATTATTACGTTCAGAATATAGAGTTTGAAATGCTTTTGAACCGTCCGACGATATTCAAGTTCGTCGAGAAGATGTATAAAAGGGGTGTAAACGCTCTTACCGACGGCGTCACCCAGCGTTTCAAAGAGGCAATCGTCGAGCTTAAACAACGCAATCTCGTGTTGAAGGGAGTATTAAGCCAGCCCAAGGGCAAGGGACTTATAACCGCCAAGGACTACGATTTGGAGTACCTCAAGAGAAAGGAAAAGGAAAAACAGCTTAAAAAAGCTCAGGAGAAGGCGGCTTTAAAGGGCGCGTCGACGGCTTTGTACGTTCAGCCCGAAAGCGGCGCAAAAAAGGCGGAGCCTGTCAAGACGGAAGTTAAAAAGCCCGAAGTAACCAAGAAGGCGGAGCCCGTTAAAGCCGAGGTCAAAAAGCCCGAGACAAAGAAAACCGAAACGGTAAAGCCTGAGGTAAAAAAATCAGAGCCTAAAAAGGAAGAACCCAAAAAGACCGAGGCAAAGAAGCCCGAGGTTAAAAAAACTGAGACCAAAAAGCCCGAACCCGGCAAACAACAGCCCGCGGCGGCGAAAAAGCCCGAACCCGCCAAACAGCAACTTGCGGCGGCGAAAAAGCCGCAGACGGCTAAGGATTCGAAAATTTCGGAAATCGTAAAAAAGCGTAAATAAGGGTATTGACAAAATACGGGGCTTATGTTACAATAATTTTGCAAAAGGGAGTAGAAACGTTTCGGAACATTTCGGAGCGTTACGGCGCCGTCAGTACGGGTTATAACCTCGGTGCCGTAAGAACTTAAAAAGTTTATTCGAGACTTTTATCGCAGGAAAATGCGGTAAAAGTCTTTTTTTATGCGGCGGTAAAACCGCGTAAATACGGGTAAACAAAAAGTTCTCCGCTTCTTTAAATGCAGGCATACACGTATAATACAAAGGAGGATAAAAATTATGCCCGTTTATGCAATCATTTTAATTATCGTAGGAGTTTTACTTATAGGTCTGTTCTTCGGCTTAGGTTATCTGAAGGCACCCCCCGACACCGCGTATATAATTTCGGGACCCTTCCGCCGCAAAATTTTAATCGGCAGAGCAGGTTTCAGAATTCCCTTCTTCGAGAGGGTGGATAAAATATCGTTGCGCGTTATGCAGGTGGACGTAAAGACCAGCGAAGCAGTTCCCACCAACGAATTTATCAACGTCAACGTCGACGGCGTGGCGAATATCAAGGTTTCGTCCGACCCCGAGCTTTTGAAGAAAGCCGCCGAGGCGCTCCTCGGTATGAAGCAGGACGAACTTATAAGTCTCGTAACGCAGGTCTTAGAGGGCAATATGCGTGAAATAGTCGGCTCCGTCGGACTTAAAGAGATGGTTCAGGACAGACAGGGCGTTGCCAAAAAGATTACCGAAAACGTAGTTCCCGATATGGA
>CAYMUQ010000087.1:0-2885 GCA_964393805.1 uncultured Clostridia bacterium | reverse complement strand
ATCTGCGATTTTTCGAACGGCTCTTCGATTTCCTTCATATTCTGCAATATTCTTATATCGTTTGAGAATTTGTAAGCGCTCTGCGCAATCTGTGAAAGCACGCAAAGTACGTTATAATCGAATTTCCTGGGATAGGTCTGACCGGTTACGCCGTAAACTTTGTCGCAACCCATCTTTTCTACGACAAGCTTTTCAAGCTTTTTAACCTTATCGGTGTCGCCGTTGAAAAGCTCCATAAAGCTTGCCTGCGTACCCGTCGTTCCCTTTACGCCCCTCAGTTTGAAACTATTTTCGAGGTTGACGAGGTTATAATAGTCCATTTCCAGATCCTGCAACCATAAGGTTGCACGTTTACCGACGGTGGTCAGCTGGGCGGGCTGTAAATGCGTAAAGCCAAGCGCGGGCAAATCTTTGTAATTGAGAGCGAAATTCTTCAGCTTGTCCATTACGTTGACAAGCTTCATTTTTATTATAGCCAGTGCGTCGCGGAGCATAATAAGTTCGGAATTACAATCGACGAAACAGCTCGTCGCCCCCAAGTGAATTATAGGCATTGCCGAAGTAGCCTGCGCGCCGAACGCCCTAACGTGCGCCATAACGTCGTGCCGCACCTCTCTTTCGTATTGCTCCGCCAGCTCGAAATTGATATCCTCGGCGTATTTTTTCATTTCGTCAATCTGACTTTGAGTTATGTTTAAGCCTAACTCCATTTCGGACTGCGCGAGGGCTATCCAAAGTTTACGCCACAATTTAAAGCGTTTTTCGTCTGAAAACGCAACCGCCATTTCTTTGCTCGCATAGCGGGTAATTAGAGGATTTGAATATACGCTGTTATCTGTCATAAATTTCTCCGTTATTTATTACTTTTATCTTTTGATTTTTTTACTGCCCAGATTATAAGGAAAACTGCAAGCGCAATAAGCGAAATTCCGGTCATAAACGTACCGAAAAATATCGCAAACAGACCGCCGAGATAAGCAATTATTTTGCCCTTCATTACCAGAAATACAATCAGACCGACTATCAAAAAAACCAAGCCTGCCGAAATCATTCCGCACAGAACTGCAATTATAGTTTTTTTATTCATCTCAGTTAGCTTTTATAGGTGCAGGGTAAGCAACGCCGAATGTTTCCACCCTTACGCTTTTCATAACCTGCGGAACTTTAGGTTTATCGTTTACACCCGTTTCGACTTCGGCTATTTCGTCTACCGTCTCCATCCCTTCGATAACCTTACCGAAAGCCGCGTACTGACCGTCGAGATAGGAAGCGTTGGCGTGCATAATGAAAAACTGCGAACCTGCGCTGTCGGGGTGATAAGCTCTTGCCATAGATATAACGCCGCGGGCGTGTTTAATATCGTTCTTGGTAAATCCGTTCAACGAAAACTCACCTTTTATGGTATACCCGGGTCCGCCCGTGCCTACTCCCGCAGGGTCGCCGCCCTGTATCATAAATCCGCTTATGACGCGGTGAAATATAATACCGTCGTAAAAGCCTGAATTTGCAAGCGAAATAAAGTTGTTTACCGTGTTGGGTGCCTTGTCGGGGTAAAGTTCAATCTTTATTTCCCCGCCGTTTTCCATAATTATGGTTGCTATAGGATTTTGCATAGTATTCTCCTGATCTTTTATATATTTAACTCCGTTAAATTCCAGTTCATTTGTGCCGTTATAGTTAAATTCAATACCGTAGGTCAGACCGTTTTCACAGCTTTTGACCGCGAACGTAAGCGTTTTATCATCATCAAAGTACCAGTATTCTTTTTCGCCCTGCATAGCGGCTATTACTTCATCCCTGGTTACTTGCTCGTTTTGCCAATTTTCTTCCCCGCCCCAATACGCTTCCGGGTCGAAACTCGTAAAATCGAGATTATTCAATATCGCTTTATTGTCGGCTTTTATCTCGATATAAACGTCCGAATTCTGAAGATAATATTTCCCGAAGTTTAAACCCTTGTAATCGGTCGCACTCTCTTTGCAAGCCGCCAAAACACAGCAACCGAAAGCAATACAAACGATTATTACGGTTAACAGCAAATTATTAATTCTTTTCAAAATTACTCTTCCTCATATTTTTCGAGCCTGACGCCCGCTTCTTCGAAGAGTTTTAAAGAAAATTCGTCGGGATAACCTTCCTTATACACAATTCTCGTAATTCCCGAATTTATAATAATTTTTGCACAGATAACGCAGGGCTGATGCGTACAGTAGAGAGTACAACCCTCGACACTGCACCCCACTCTCGCCGCCTGAATAATGGCGTTCTGTTCGGCGTGAACGGCGTAGCAAATCTCGTGCCGCGTACCGCTCTCTATGCCTAATTTTTTTCTGAGGCATTCGCCCTTATCGGCACAACTCTCTATCCCCTGCGGTGCGCCGTTATAGCCAGTTGCAATGACGCGTTTATTCTTTACGATTATAGCGCCGACGTGCCTGTCCTTTTGAAAACAGCTTGACCAGCCGCCGATTTGTACCGCCATTTCCATAAAACGTTTATCCCATTTATCCATAAGTAAACCGCCGAAAACTTTTAGTCACGGTTATTTTACCATAATATTACGGAAAATGCAATTTTTTGATTTGCTCTGTTTGATTTAATTTTAGTTAGTTTATAAAATATCTGTATAAAAATTGTACGGAGGTATTAAAATGATTAAACCTTTATTCGATAAGGTAGTCGTTGAAGCGGTCAAAGCCGAAGAAAAATCCAAGGGCGGCATAATTTTAACCGCCGCTTCTCAGGAAAAGCCCGCTACCTGTTTGGTAGTTGCGGTCGGCCCCGGCGGAATTATCGACGGCAAGGAAGTTACTATGCAGGTTAAAGTCGGCGACAAGGTTCTTCTTTCTAAGTACAGCGGAACGGAAGTCAAGCTCGACGGTAAG
>CAYMUQ010000086.1:0-2909 GCA_964393805.1 uncultured Clostridia bacterium | reverse complement strand
TGTCGGTGAAGCTGTCGATAAAGCCCATTTCGAAGTCCATCGAAATGTACTCGTTTAAGTGACGCGAGGTGTCGTGGTGTTCGGCTCTGAATACGGGAGCAATCTCGAATACTCTCTCGTAGACTGGAACAAGCGCCTGTTTGTAGAGCTGAGGGCTCTGCGCAAGGTAGACGGTTTTTCCGAAGTAGTCGAGCTTGAATACGTTGGTACCGCCTTCCGCACCCGCAAAGTTGATTTTGGGCGAGTGGATTTCGGTAAAGCCCTGATTTGAGAGATACTCTCTGAAACCGCGCTGAATACCTTCCTGAATTTTGAATATTGCGCGTTCCTTCGGGTTTCTCAAAGTGACGGGGCGGTAGTCAAGGTTTACGCTCAGGTCGGCGTTTATCTGCTTTTTGGAAATAACTACGGGAGGAATTGCGGCGGGAGTGGATAAAATCTCAATGTTGTGAATTTGCAACTCGTATCTCTCGCTGCCGTCGCGGGTCTCGCTTTTAACTACCTTGCCCTTAACCTTTACCGCGCACTGCTCGACGAGCTTTTCGTCAAGACGGTAGTCGGAGTAATCGGGCGCGTAAACGCACTGAATAAGCTCTCTTGCCGTTCTTATGATTATAAACGCAAAGTCGGACATATCCCTTATGTTATGCACTGCGCCTTTTATGGTTACTTCCTCGCCGATATGGTTTTTAAATTCGGAGTAGGGTGTGATAACGGAGGGAATTGTTCCCGTCATATCTTCCATAATTTACCTCGGGTATTTTTGTTTTAATTTTACGGCAACGAATGACAAAAATCAAGTAAATAAAAAAGCAAGTAATAAAAATTTGCCAATTTGATTAAGTTGTTGCAATTTTACCCTTCGGGTGGTATACTAAGAACAGGTCTGCTGTGTGCGTGGTATGGGAAATTCGTAATCCACAATATTTTTAAGGGAACGCGCGTTTGCAAGAATAGGCAAGGTCTGTACCAGAATACGGAAAGTCCGAATAGTTCTTGCTTCGGCGTACCCACCTGCGAGAAGCGGGTTAATACTTTGTCATAACACGGCATAAGCGGATTTTTTTCGAAAATTAAAGCCGCCCTGCGCAAATTCTTGCGCAGGGCGGTATAACTTTTTACCGATAAATTATTGTATAGTCTCTACGTTTATAAGGTTGGAGTTTCCGCTCTTGCCGTTGGGGGTTCCGCCCGTCAAAACTATCTTGTCGCCTTTAGATACCATACCGATATCTATTGCGGCGCGCTTTGCGTAGTGGAAAAGTACGTCAACCGAATAGAACTCCTCGCTCATTACGGGAATTACGCCCCAGCTTAAAGCAAGCTTTCTGTACGCTCTCTCGTCGGTGGTCATACCAATGATATCGATCATAGGACGGAAACGCGAAACCATACGCGCCGTGCCGCCCGTTCTGGTGCATACGACTATCACCTTTGCGCCTATGTCCTGCGCAAGAGTGCAGGCGGAGTGCGACAGAGCTTCCGCAAGATTTTTAATGTGATACTTGCTGTCGTCGATGTGCGCGATATATCCGGTGTTTGCCTCTGCCTGCTGGGCGATTTTAGCCATAGCCTTTACGGCTTCTACGGGGTACGCGCCCGCCGCGGTCTCGCCCGAAAGCATAATGGCGGAGGAGCCGTCGTAAACGGCGTTCGCAACGTCGGAAATTTCCGCTCTCGTAGGCCTCGGCTGTTTAATCATACTTTCAAGCATTTCGGTCGCGGTTATCGAACGCTTACCGCGTATTCTGCATTTTTTAATAATCTGTTTCTGTATTGCGGGCAGTTCCTCGAAGGGTACCTCAACGCCCAAGTCGCCGCGGGCAACCATTATACCGTTGCAGGCGTCGATTATGCTGTCAAGATTTTTTACTCCCGCGCGGCTCTCTATCTTGGCGATAAGTTCGATTTCGTCCTTCGTGTCGCCGCACTCTCTCAAATAATTTCTTACGTCGATAATGTCCTGAGCCTTGGAAACGAAGGAGCAGGCGATAAAATCTACGCCCTGTTCAAGTCCGAATTTCAAATCCGCCTTGTCCTGTTCCGAGAGGTATTCCATTTCGAGTTCCTTGTCGGGGAAGAACATCGACTTACGGTTGGATAGCTCGCCGCCGATTAAAATCTTGCATATGACGTTCGGCGCTTCGACTTTGGTAACCTCGAACACGATAAGTCCGTTGTTCAAAAGTATCTTGTCGCCGGGGAGCATCTGGTCGCAGATGCCCTTGAACGAGACTGAAACGCGCGTCTTGTCACCCTCGATTTCGTCGGTGGTGAAGGTAAAGGTGTCGCCCTCTTTTAAGTTTACCTTACCTTTTGCGAAGGTCTTAATTCTGAATTCGGGTCCCTTGGTATCCAGCATAATGGGAAGGGGAACCTTCTTTTTTGCGCGGACGCTCTTTATGGTTGCGATTTTAGCGGCGTGCTCTTCGTGCGTGCCGTGCGAAAAGTTTAAACGCGCGACGTTCATACCCGCGTCTACGAGCTTGGATAATACTTCCTCGTTATCGCTTGCGGGACCTATTGTGCAGATAATTTTCGTTTTTTTCATAGTTTATCTCCGAGATGGGGTATATTTTTATTTTAAAATAAAACGCCATAAAAATCAACGATTATAAAAAATAATTTTGCAAAATAATTAAAACGTGCTAAAATAGTATCATATCCGAGTATTTCATACGGTTGCGGGCAAAGAAATTTGCGTGAGGAAAGTCCGGGCATCGCAGGGCAGGGTGCCTGCTAACGGCAGGTGAAGGCGACTTCAAGGAAAGTGAACAGAAATACACCGCAGAATTTTGTTCTGTAAGGTTGGAATGGCGAGGTAAGAGCTCACCGTGGCTGCGGTAACGCAGTCAGCAAGTCAAACCCCACCCGATGCAAGATTGGGATATAAGCTCGCTTAAATGCGG
>CAYMUQ010000085.1:0-3454 GCA_964393805.1 uncultured Clostridia bacterium | reverse complement strand
CCTATAAATTCAAGTGCGTGGACGCGCTTATAACCAACTTCCACTTGCCCGAAAGTACGCTCATAATGCTTGTCGCGGCGCTGGTCGGCAGAGAAAAAATACTTGATTTATACAATACTGCAGTCAGTGAGAGATACCGTTTCTTTTCCTTCGGGGACGCGATGTTCATAATTTAACAAGGTACAAAATGTCAAAAAATTTCAGCTTCGAACTGCAACATACGGATAAATACACGGGAGCCCGTGCGGGAGTTTTCCATACTCCGCACGGTGATATTTTAACGCCCGTTTATATGCCCGTAGGAACTCAGGGCACGGTAAAAGGAGTGCTTCCCAAAGACCTCAAAGAGGCGGGGTCGAGCATAGTGCTTGCAAATACCTATCACCTGTACGAAAGACCTGGCGACGACATAGTAAAGAGGGCGGGCGGACTGCACGCTTTTATGAACTGGGACGGACCTATTCTGACCGACAGCGGCGGCTTTCAGGTTTTTTCTTTGGCAAAGCTGAATAAAATTTGTGACGAAGGGGTATATTTCAATTCGTCGATAGACGGCAGGAAGCATTTCTTTACTCCCGAAAAGGCTATGGAAATAGAGGAAAACCTCGGCGCCGATATAATTATGGCGTTTGACCAGTGCAGTGAGTACGGCTATTCCCGCGAACAGGCAAAGGCGGCAATGGACAGAACGCACAAGTGGCTTGCCCGTTGCGCCGCGGCTAAGACGAGGGAAGACCAGGCGCTGTTTCCCATAGTTCAAGGTAATTTCTATAAGGACTTGCGCCTTGAAAGCCTGAATTTCTGTAAGGACTACGCCGTCGACGGTATAGCAATCGGCGGTCTCTCCGTAGGAGAGCCTAAGGAAATAATGTACGAAATGCTCGACGTCCTGCGCCCCGAATTGCCCGTAAACGTGCCCAGATATTTAATGGGGGTCGGTTCGCCCGACTGCCTTATCGAGGGCGTAATGCGCGGGATAGATATGTTCGACTGCGTGCTTGCAACGCGTATCGCCCGCAACGGCACGGCGTTCACCTCTAAGGGAAAGGTAGTAATTCGAAACGGCGCGTACAAAGAAGATTTTACGCCGCTTGACACCGAGTGTGACTGTTACTGCTGTAAAAACTACACCAAAGCCTATCTGCGCCATCTCGTAAACGTGGGAGAAATGCTTTCGGCGATGCTTTTAAGTCTGCACAATATAACCTTCCTGCACAAGCTTATGAAAGGTATGCGCGAGGCGATTTTCGCCGACAGTTTAAAAGATTTCGCCGCTTCGTTTTACGATAGTTACGGCGGCGAGAAGTGATTGCCGCGGGTGAAAATTTGGTGTAAATAAGATTACAGCCTTTAAAACGCTTGCAAATCTTTAAGCGTTAAGTTATACTCATTTAGCAAATATTTCCAAAACGGAGAATTTATATGTTGAATTTACTTGCAATAGACAGCAGTATTCTGTCCTACGTCCTCATAGGCGTATTAGTAGTGGTTTTAGTAGTATCTATGATACTTATGAACCGCAGAAGTAAAAAGCGCGAGCAGGAAGCTCAGGCTCTTATCGACGCAGTCAAGCCCGGCAATAAGGTTAAAACTATCGGCGGTATCTGCGGAATAGTCGTAGAAGTAAACCGCGAAGAGGATACCTTCGTTCTCGAAACGGGTACCGAGACCAGCGGCAAAAGCTATATGAAGTTCGTCCGTCAGGCGATTTTGGAGAGCGACGCGGTGGTAGAAAAGGCGGCTCCCGTAACTAAGGAAGTAAAGACCGAAGAAGCGGCTCAGGAAGCAGTTCCCGCACCCGTAGAGGAACCTTTTGCCGAGGAAACCGCACCCGAGGCGGCTCCTGTTGTTGAAGAGCCCGCAACCGAAGAGGTTAAGGCGGAAGAGGAAAAGTCCGATAAGAAATCTTCCAAGAAAAAGTAATTTTCAATTAATTCTAAATAAAAAGCCCTTCGCATATGTTATCGTAGCGGAGGGCATTTTTTATGGTCAAAAACTCGATTTTTCAGGTGGTGAAGGCAACCCTTGCCGCCATAGTGTTTTCTCTCGTTTTCGTGTTGCTGTTTACGCTCGTAATACAGCTCGCGTCGGTATCGTCCAACGTGATAAAACCCGTCAACCAGGTATTCAAAATCATTGCGATAGCGGTGGGAAGCCTTATATTTATCCGTGGCGATAAGGGCTTTTTGAAGGGCGGAATAGCGGGACTTTTATCCGTGCTTTTAACCTATTTCCTTTTCGGAATAATCAGCGGCTCGTTTTCGGTGAGCTGGACGTTCGTATTTGAAATACTTCTCGGTATCGCGGCGGGCGTAATTGCCGGAATAATAGCGGTAAACGTAAAAAAGTCTTAAAAACACTTGATTTTTGATTTGTCTTATCCTATAATTATCTCATAAGATACTTTAAGGAGATTTTATAATGATTAAGACTATCGCTAAACCCGCAGAAAAGAAAGTAACCGCTTGCGGAGAGTGCAGAAGCACCTGCCAGTCCGCCTGCAAGACCAGTTGCACGGTCGGCAACCAGAGCTGCGAAAGAATAACCAGGGAAGAGAACCCCGAAAAAATTACTAAGTAATTTTGCGTATAGCCGCAATTATAAGGAGCAGAGTTTATCTGCTCCTTAATTTACTGTTTTATGGTACATACTTTTAAATATAAAAATTACAATTACATATACGATTCGGGTAGCGGAAGCCTTCACGAGTGCGACGGCAAAACCTACGCGTATCTTACGGCTAAGCTCAAAGGCGAAGCCTGCCCTCTGTCTTTAACAAAAGAAGAAATTCAAGAGATAGAAAACGGCTTAAACGCGCTTAAAGAGCAGGGGCTTCTTTTTAAAGAAGAGACCTGCGCCCGTCCCGTAAAGTCGGACG
This sequence comes from uncultured Clostridia bacterium, assembly GCA_964393805.1. GTDB lineage: Bacteria > Bacillota > Clostridia > Christensenellales > Borkfalkiaceae > Coproplasma. The sequence continues at coordinate 576 of CAYMUQ010000085.1, read as the reverse complement.
AGGTAAAGGCGCTGTGTATACATATCTGTCACGACTGCAACCTCAGGTGCCGTTATTGCTTTGCAGACGAGGGTGCGTATCACTCCGAGCGCGAGTTTATGAGCGAACAGACCGCAAAGCGCGCCATAGATTTTCTTATAGAAAACAGCGGTAACCGTAAGGTCTTGGAGGTCGACTTTTTCGGCGGCGAGCCTTTAATGTGCTTGCAGACCATAAAAAACGTCGTTTACTACGCCAAGGAGAAGGCGGCAAAGGTCGGTAAGAAGTTCCTATTCACGACGACTACAAACGCGCTTTTATTAAACGACGACGCGATAAAATTTTTCAACGAAGAGATGGAGAACGTCGTTTTATCGATTGACGGCAGAAAAGAGGTACACGACGCGATAAGAAAGACGGTAAACGGCAAGGGCAGTTTCGACCTCGTTATAGACAATATCAAAAAGTTCGTTGCGTCGAGGGGGGACAAGCATTACTACGTGCGCGGTACGTTCACGGCAAAAAATCTCGACTTTGCAAACGACGTTTTATTTATAGCCGATCAGGGCTTCGACAGCATTTCTATGGAGCCCGTCG
>CAYMUQ010000084.1:0-3538 GCA_964393805.1 uncultured Clostridia bacterium | reverse complement strand
CTACGCCCGTAGGTCCTACGAATATAAACGAACCTATGGGTTTGCCGCTCTCGTTAAGTCCCGCACGCGCTCTTCTTATGGCGCGTGCGATTGCAGAAACCGCCTCGTCCTGACCTATAATGCGCTTATGGAGATTTTCTTCGAGATGCAAAAGCTTGTCGCTCTCTGCCTCCGTCAGCTTGACTACGGGTACTCCCGTCCAGCCCGAAACGACGTCGGCAATCTCTTCGTTTCCTATAGTGGGAGCGGACAGTCCGCCCTTCCATTCGCCGCGGAAAGAATTGATTTTTTCCTGTATTTCGTTAATTTCATTAACGAGTTCCTTCGCCTTGTCGTAATCTTCGCCCCTCGCCGCCTTATTTTTTTCAATGGTCAGACGCTTTAAATCGTCCTCTAATTTAGTAAGCTCTTCGGGCGCGTTGTACGCGTTGAGACGGGCGCGTGAAGCCGCCTCGTCTATAAGGTCGATAGCCTTATCGGGCAAAAATCTGTCCGTTATATATCTGTCGGAAAGCGTTGCCGCGGCGATAATCGCGTCGTCGGATATTACCACTTTGTGGTGCGCCTCATACTTGTCGCGAAGTCCGCGTAAAATGGCTATCGTGTCGGGTATGGTGGGTTCCTCCACCTGTACGGGGGTGAAACGGCGCTCTAAGGCGGGGTCTTTTTCGATATATTTTCTGTATTCGTCAAGCGTAGTTGCGCCCACGGTCTGAAGCTCGCCGCGCGCAAGCATAGGTTTTAGGATGTTTGCGGCGTCCATTTTGCCTTCGGACGACGCTCCCGCACCCACCAAAAGATGTATTTCGTCGATGAAAAGTATGACCGTACCGTTCGTCTTTATGTTGTTTATGGCGTTTTTAAGCCTCTCTTCGAAGTCGCCGCGGTACTTGGCGCCCGCAACCATACTCGCAAGGTCGAGAGAAAAGACGGTTTTGCCTTTTAAAAGGTCGGGAACCTCGTTTCTGACTATCGCCTGGGCAAGTCCCTCGACTACCGCGGACTTACCTACGCCCGGCTCGCCTATTAAAACGGGATTGTTTTTCGTGCGGCGCGAAAGCACCTGAATAATCTTGTCAATCTCCTTCTTTCTGCCTATGACGGGGTCTATCTTACCGTCGCGCGCCTTTGCCGTAAGGTCGGTGCCGTATTGTAGAATTTCGGGGTCGAGCGCGCCGCCTTCGCTCTTGCGTTCCTCCTTGCTCTGAGAGGAAAACTGTTTATATGACGAACCGCCGTAATTGGAGTGATACAAGTCCTCCTCCCTGTCGTCGTCCTCGTCCTGACCCGAAATCGCAAGTTCGAGTTTAGCCGCAAGCATAGGAAGGTTTACGCCCACCGCGCGGAAAATGTACATTGCGAGACAGTCGGAAGACTCCATAACCGCGTGAAGAAGATGCTCGGTACCCGCAAGTCCGTCGGGATTGAACTCTATCGCGATTTCCTGTGCGCGTTCAATCATATGCTTGGTGCGCGGAGTAAAGCCGTTTATGGCGCAGTTTCTGTCAACCGAACGGACGAGGTAACGCCTTACCGCTTCCTCGGAGACGTTGCACCCCGAAAGTATTCGGCATGCCGTGCATTCGGGCGTCGCAAGCATTGCGTAAATTATATGCTCACTGCCGATATAGGTTATATCCAGCGACGACGCAATCTCGCGCGAGGCGGCGAGTACCTTCTGTAAATTCTGAGAAAATCTGTTGTATTCCATTGACTATACTCCTTTAAAAGTCGCGGTTTTTATTGTTTTTAGTTCAATATTAAATGAATTAGCCTGTAATGACTATCTTTTTAATTTCTTTGGTTACCTGCTTTGCGCGGTAAGCGTCGCGCTCGTCGGGGGTTAAATATCCGCCCGTATTGCGGTGAACGTTGGAAGGCTTCATTTTCAGTGTCAGCTCGTCGACCGCGTGTATATCGTTTATTTTAAGGTATCCGAGACAAGCCGCAAGCTTTAAATCGGCGCAGAGCTTGTCCATCTCGGAGCTGGAAAGAAGCGCACAGCTCGTAAGTACGCCGTAGGCGCGCAGACACTTATCCTTTAAACGGACTGCGTCGGGAGCGCATCTTAACCGCTCTCTCTCGCTCGCCTCGATTTCGATTATCTTCTTTACGACTTCCTCAACCCTCGCAATGACCGTTTCCTCGGAGACGCCCAAAGTAACTTCGTTACTTACCTGGTAGGTGTAGCCCTCCGCCTCACTGCCTTCGCCGTACGCACCGCGCACGGTAAGCCCGAGACGGGTTGCACTGCTTATCACGTCGCGCATCATTCCGCCGAGATACAGAGCGGGTAAAAACATCATAACAGACGCCCTCAGTCCCGTACCGAGGTTGGTGGGACAAGCCGTCAGATAGCCCAGTCTTTCGTCGTATGCAAACGGTATGGATTTGCCTATCTGCGTATCCTTTGCGGACAACAGCTCGTAGGAGGCGCGGAGCGTCATTCCGGGGGATATACACTGCTCTCTCAGATGGTCCTCCTCGTTGACCATAATCGACAAATCGCCCTTTTCGTTTACAAGCACCGCCGAACGCGACGGCGTCCTCAAAAGAGCGGGGCTTATAAGCCTGTTTTCTACCATATTCAAGGCGTCGTCTTCGGAGATTGCGTCCATATAGGTCAGACGGAACTCGTCCATTCCTATGACGGCGGCGGACACGGAGCGAATGATTTCTTTTGCCTGTCTGTCGCTTTTCAGTCTCGAAGGAAATGCGTAGCCGTTTATGTTGCGGGCAAGCCGTATCCTCGAAGAAACTACCGTACCGAGAGTGAAATCTGTCATCTCATACCTCCAGACGGACGCTTGCCGATGAGCTTCATCTGCTGGTTTATCTTGTTTGCGGCGACGTAATCGCCGCGGCCGAGCGCCTCTTCCATCGCAACCTGTAAAAACTGCAATTTTAATCTCTTGTCGTGCTCGTCGGTATTTACGCCGCCCTTCTTGCCGACGTGTTCGGTCTTACCCTGTATTCTTGCGATATAGGGCATAAGCTCCTCGTTAAAAACGTCGTAACAACTCGGACAGCCCAAGAGCCCCGAATTCTGGTAATCGGAAAAACGCAGACCGCAGGACGAGCAGACCTTTTCCTCACGGAAAAGCTCCTCGAAAAGTCCCGACGAATACGCGTCCGCAAAGTTGTTTTCGAACTCGCCGAACAGACGGTTGGCGCAGTCTGCACAAAGATGCACGGCGCACGAAACGCCGTTTATACTCTGCGTGAAATTCACCGAAGCCTGATTTTTTTTGCAGTTCTGACACAACATACTTAAGCTTATTCCGATAAAAATTTTTCAGTCTGAAAATTGCCGACTTAACCCACTATATATTATAATACTTTTTAGTAGTCTGTAAACTGTTTTGTTAAAATTTTTAACTATAACGCGCGAAAAGTTGCGCAAAATCATTGAATTATTAAAGAGGCTATGTTATACTAATCGGGTAAAAAACAGCGCTGATATTTCAGCGAAAAAATTTTTGGAGGATAGTAATGCAATATTCAAAAGACGTCGAAAACATGATTTGCGTTGCCAAGG
>CAYMUQ010000083.1:0-3598 GCA_964393805.1 uncultured Clostridia bacterium | reverse complement strand
GGCACCGTAGTCTATATGGTAAAATGCTTTAAACCGGAAGTGGAGAATGCTTGATCAGGAAAGTGCAAACTTACTTATAAGGAAGGCGAAAGAGGGCGACAACGACGCAAAGGAAAAGTTGCTCTCGGCGAATTCCAACTTAATAAAGTCGATAGTCAAAAGGTACTTAAATAAGGGCGTCGAATACGACGATTTGTATCAGCTTGCGGGTATGGGCTTGCTCAAAGCGATAAACGGCTTTGACGAGAGCTTCGGCGTCCGCTTTTCGACCTACGCCGTACCTATGATTTCGGGCGAGATTAAACGCTTTATGCGCGACGACGGCAGTATAAAGGTGTCACGCGCAATCAAGGCGACGGCGAAACAGATAAACCTGTTTATCGAAGAGTACGTTGCCGAACACGGCGTTCAGCCTACGGTCAAGGATATTTCGGCGAAGTTCGAAATGCCCGAGAGTGAAGTCGTGTTCACTATGGGTTCGACGAGAATGCCCGTATCCATTTACGCGCAGAGTGACTATAAGGACGAGAAATCGCAGTATCTTTTAGACAAACTGCCCGTGCAGGACGGACAGGACGATATGCTCGACGTACTGGAACTTCGCTCGGCAATAGGCGAACTGCCCGAAAGGGACCGCAAAATTATAATGCTTCGGTATTTCCGTGATATGACGCAGGCGGAAGTTGCGAATATGATGGGGGTCTCGCAGGTGCAGGTATCGCGAATTGAAAACAGAATAATGCAGGCTTTCAGAGAAAAGCTTACGGGTTAAAAAAACGGCGGGACTTATGTCCCGCCGTCAATTTATTTAAGTTATGCAATTTGTGTCGTTAAGTATGCGTTAATTCTTCTCTGTGCGTAGATAAGGTTTCCCAAATTGATAAACAGAGAGAAGAAGATGCAAAGTCCCGTCCTCATTTTAAGCGTCTTGGACAATTTATACGCCCAGTATACGTTGTAATAGTGTAACGATATAACGTCCAGACAATAACAGGTGTCGGCGTACGGAAGTTTGTTTTCTTCAGTGGCAAGACAGTTGCTCTCGTCGGTAATACGGAGGTACCAGTAAATATAGTAAATTCCGAAAGTTACAATGGATAAAAGAGTGGATAAAACGCAATTTCTGCGTCTGGGAAGGTCGTATTCTTTTGGCGCGTATAGGTTTACCTCGGTCTGCGTAAGAAACATTGCAAAGATACCTAAACCGATTATGTAGAAGAACAGCTCCATAGCGCCGCTTTTGAAGTTCTTTTCATAGATTTTGCGCCCGAGTTTGTAGAACCAGTAATAGCCGTAAATACCGAAAGTGAAAATAAAAAGAAGTACGGCTTTACCGCCGCTTGCCGTTGCTTTTTCGGGACAGATTTTGTTGCTGTCTTCGGTCAAAGTGTATATCCAGTAAAATGAATATATACCCAGAGTAATAACGCACAATAACAAATTCAATGCGGCGTATCTTTTCTTAATGTTCATAAATATATCCCCTCTTGCTCAAAATATATGAGTATATTCATATTTATATAAATTATATATGAGAAAATTCATAAAGTCAATGAGTTTACTCATATTTTGATATACTTTTTTTATGATAATTTCACAGAGAATAAAGGAACTGAGATTGGAAATGGGCTTGACTCAGACTCAGCTTTCGGTAATGGTCGGCTGCACGCAGTCGATGGTTGCAAGGTGGGAGCGGGAGGAGTGCGAGCCGACGGCAACCGCAATATTAAAACTCGCGGAAGCTTTGGACTGCTCGTGCGATTATCTTTTAGGTAAAACCGAGAGTTAAGAATTTGCGCACAGGCGGCGTTTGCCGCCTGTGCGCAAACTTTTTAAACCGCTTTACAATCTTTCTGCGTTGCGCTATAATTAAGAAAAGGCGGTGGCTATATGCTCAATCAGACAAACGTGCAATTAGGTAAAGTCCGTTCGCAGATAAGGGAACTTTTCGAGTACGGCAAAAAGCGCAAGGCGGAGATAGGGGAGGATAAAGTCTTTGACTTTTCCCTGGGAAATCCGTCCGTGCCGACGCCCGAAAAGGTAAAAAAAGAGCTTATAAATCTGTTAGAGAACTGCGACCCCGTCGAGCTTCACGGCTACACTTCGGCGCAGGGCGATTTTTCGGTGCGCAAGGCGGTTGCCGAGTATCTGAATAAGACCCAAAATACCGAGCTTTCCGCAGACAATATTTATTTGACCTGCGGTGCGGCGGCGTCGCTTTGCATAACCTTGAACGCACTTTTGAACAGGGGCGACGAGGTGATAACCTTTGCTCCGTTTTTCCCCGAATACAGAGTATTCGCAGAACACGCGGGAGGCGAGTTAGTTGCGGTAAATTGCGACCCGAAAACCTTCCAACCCGACGCGCAAGCTTTAAAATCAGCACTCAATCTTAATACCAAGGCGGTAATAATAAATTCGCCGAACAACCCCAGCGGCGTGGTCTACGGCGAAAAGCAGATAAAAGAGCTGACTGAAGTACTTAAAACCCACGAAAAAAACACGGGCAACCGCGTATATCTGATAACCGACGAGCCGTATAGAGAGCTTGTGTTCGATAAATCGGTTACCGTACCGTCGGTTATGAACTATTACGAAAATTCGATAGTCTGTTATTCGTTCTCGAAAAGCCTGTCGCTCCCCGGTGACAGAATAGGCTATATCGCGGTAAACAGCCGTATGAAGGGGGCGGACGAGGTCTATGCCGCCGTATGCGGTGCGGGAAGAGCGCTCGGCTACGTTTGTGCACCTGCGCTTTTTCAGAAGCTTATACCGCACGTGCTCGGCGTTACCTCCGATTTTTCAATCTATAAAGAGAACCGCGACGTCCTGTGTGCCGCATTGACCGAATACGGCTATGAGGTGGTAAAACCCGACGGCGCGTTCTATCTCTTCGTCAAGGCTTTGGAGCCGTCCGCGACAGAGTTTGCCGAGCGAGCTAAAAAACACGAACTGTTACTCGTACCCGCCGACAGCTTCGGCGTGGAGGGGTACGTCCGTATATCGTACTGCGTAAGTTCCGAAACGGTTAAAAATTCACTGCCTGCTTTCAAAGCGCTGGCGGAAGAATATAAAAAATAGTCTTAAACAAAAAGTAAGCCCGCGGCGTTTGCAACGCCGCGGGCTTTTCTCGTTTCACTATTATATAATCAATATTTTTTAAGACGTTTTTTCAAGCTCTTTATTTCCGCCTTTACGTTTGCTGACGAAGCTCCGCCGTAGGACGTTCTCGCGTCGGCGCAGGCTTTGCCTTTGACTATTTCGACTATGTCGTCACCGAATTCGGGAGCAAAGCTCTTATATTCTTCCGCAGTCATACTCTGTAAAGTCTTGCCGCTTTCAATACAGCTTCTTACGATTTTACCAGTCACCGAGTGCGCCGTACGGAAGGGGACGCCCTTTTTAGCAAGATAGTCGGCAACGTCGGTTGCACAGCAGAATTCACCCTCGGCGGCGGTCTGCATACGCGATTTATTGAAGGAAATCTCGCCCAGCATTTCAGCCATTATGTCCAGACAGTTTATGACCTGTTTTTCGGCGTCGTGCTGAATTTGATGATCTGCGGCAGGATGCCCTGATTAATATCTGGCGAGGGATG
>CAYMUQ010000082.1:0-3778 GCA_964393805.1 uncultured Clostridia bacterium | reverse complement strand
GGGCACGGGCGGGGGGTGTATTCCCGCCGCTACCAGTCCTGCTATATGGGCTATATCCACCATCATAAGTGCGCCGACCTTGTCGCAGATTTCACGGATACGCTTAAAGTCTATTACTCTCGGATACGCGCTCGCGCCCGATACGATGAGCTTGGGCTTGCACTCTACGGCGATTTTTTCCATCTCGTCGTAGTCGATAAACTGCGTGTCCTCGCGCACGCCGTAGGGCACTATGTTGAAGTACTTGCCCGAAATGTTTACGGGCGAGCCGTGCGACAGGTGTCCTCCGTGGGCAAGGTTCATACCCATAACCGTATCGCCGGGCTGAAGCATTGCAAAGAACACCGCGAGATTTGCGCTTGCTCCCGAGTGGGGCTGTACGTTGCAGTACTCACAGCCGAAAATCTCTTTAATTCTGTTTCTCGCCAAATCCTCGGCAATATCCACGAACTGGCAACCGCCGTAATAGCGGTGAGCGGGATAACCCTCCGCATACTTATTGGTCAAATGGCTTCCCGCCGCCGCAAGCACTGCGGGCGAGACGAAGTTCTCACTGGCTATGAGCTCGATATTTCCCTGCTGACGGGCAAGCTCCAGCTTTAACGCTTCCGCAACTTCGGGGTCGGTCTGTTCAATAAGAGTTATGTCAATCATAAAAGCCCTCGTAAAATTATTCGTTTTGATTATTATAGCACACAATTTACAATTACACAATAATTTGAGAGTTTTAAATTTTTAACTTTAATTACAAAAAGGGGCGCGGTGCATTTTGCACCGCGCCCTTAAATTATGACTTTAATTATACGTTCGCTTCAAGAAACTCTTCGGTTTCGGACTGCGAAGTGAACCCTACTGATTTGTCTACAAGCTTACCGCCCTTGAACACGCCTATCATAGGTATGCTCATTACGCCGTAACGCGCCGCAAGCTCGAAGCTCTCGTCAACGTCCACCTTTATAAATTCCGCTCTGCCCTTAAACTTTTCCGCGCACTTGTCCATTACGGGCGCAAGCATTTTGCAGGGTCCGCACCAGGTTGCGAAAAAGTCGCACACGACGGGCTTGTCCTCTTTAATCAAAGCGTCGAATTTTTCAACGTCTACCTTTTCCATTCGGTTATCCCCCTTCCCTATTTATTATTTATCAAATAAGTCAAAATATCCGCAAAGGCGACCTCTTCGCTCGTGCCGTCAGACATTCTCTTGACGCTCGCCGCGCCCTTAGAAAGCTCGTCGCCGCCGATGACCGCAACGAACTTCGCGCCCGTCTTGTCGGCGTACTTTAGCTGAGATTTTACCGACCTTTGCATATGGTCGCACTCAGCGGTTATACCGTTGAGGCGCAAAAGGTTTACTATTTCAAAAGCTTTAAGACGGGTTTCGCCGTCCATACCCGCGATATATATATCGGGTACGCAAGCTTCGGGTACTTTTACTTCCGTGTTCTCCATAAGAAGAAGCAGTCTTTCAAGTCCCGCGGCAAAGCCTATGGCAGGGACGCTTCCGCCGCCGAGCTCTGCAATCAGTCCGTCGTATCTGCCGCCTCCGCAGACCGTACCCTGTGCGCCTATGCTGGTTGACACGAACTCGAACACGGTGCGGGTGTAATAGTCCAGACCCCTTACTATGTCGGGGTTGATTTCAAACTCTACGCCGAGAGCCTTTAAATAAGACTGAACGCTGTCGAAGTGCGCCTTGCAGTCGGGGCAGAGATAGTCCAAAATTTTAGGCGCGTTTGCGGTTATCTTCTTACAGCCTTCTTCCTTGCAGTCAATCATACGGAGAGGATTTTTATCGAACCTCTCGCGGCAGGTGGGGCACATATTATCGAGGTGCGGCCTGAAATATTCTTTGAGCGCCTTATTGTATTCGGCGCGGCAGGTCTTACAACCTATCGAATTGATTTCTAACCGCGTGCTCTCTATGCCGAGTTTTTTCAAAAAAGTCGAAGCCGCGAAAATTACTTCCGCGTCCGCGTCGGGTTCGGCTGAACCGAACACCTCTATGCCGAACTGGTGGAACTCGCGCAGTCTGCCCGCCTGCGGTCTCTCGTAGCGGTAACAGGGCGCGATATAGAACGCCTTTAAGGGAAGGGGCGAATTGGCAAGTCCGTTTTCGATAAACGAACGCGCCGCGCCCGCCGTACCCTCGGGCTTTAAGGTTATAGAGCGTCCGCCCTTGTCCAAAAAGGTGTACATCTCTTTGGTAACGACGTCGGTAGTCTCGCCCACTCCGCGAGCAAATAACTCCGTATGCTCGAATACGGGAGTGCGTATTTCCTTTATGTTAAAGACCTTTGCAGCCTCTCTCGCGGCGTTTTCGACAAACTGCCATTTGTGCGAGTCCTGAGGCAGGACGTCCTTCGTCCCCTTGGGAATGTTTATCATAGTTTTATCCTGAAATTTAAGTTAAATTATATACTTCTTTAAATCGCGGTTTTTGATTATCTTGTCGAGATGCTCTTCGACGTACTTCTCGTTGACTTCTACGGTTATAACGGGATAATCGTTACCGCCTGCGTTGAAGGATATGTCCTCCAAGAGATATTCCATAACCGTATGCAACCGCCTTGCGCCTATGTCCTCGCTCGTGGCGTTTATATCCTCGGCTATCTCGGCAATCTTCTCAATTGCGTCCGACTTGAACTGCAAGTCGATATTATCCACCGCAAGCAGAGCCGCGTACTGCATAGTTATTGCGTTCTGAGGCTGGGTGAGAATGTTTACGAAGTCCTGCTTCGTAAGACTTTTAAGCTCTACCTGAATGGGGAACCTGCCTTGAAGCTCGGGAATTAAATCCTCGACCTTCGAGACGTGGAACGCGCCCGCCGCAATGAAGAGAATATAGTCCGTACGCACGGGACCGTATTTGGTCTGTACCGTACAGCCCTCGACAATCGGCAGTATATCGCGCTGAACGCCCTCTCTCGAAACGTCCGCGCCGCCGTGATTTTCTTTGCCCGCGATTTTGTCTATTTCGTCAATGAATATTATGCCGTCGTTTTCAGCTCTTCTTATCGCCTCGGTCGTGACCGCGTCGTTGTCGATAAGCTTGTCGGCTTCCTCGGCAATGAGTAAATTCTTTGCTTCCTTTACGGTTATGCGGCGCTTCTTTTTCTTGTTTACGCCCAGTCCCGTAAATATCGAGCCGAGGTCGATAGCCGCGCCCTGTCCCGGGGACAGCTCCAAAGGCTTGGGATTGTCCGACACCTCTATCTCTATTACGGTCTTATCGTACTTGCCCGCGTGAATGCCGTCTACGAGGTTCTGTTCGAATACCTCTTTCGACGTTTCGCCTCTCTCCTCTTTGAGGTTTTCCGCAAGCACTTTGGCGAGCTTTCTTTCGACTATCGCAGTCGCCTTGTAGCTCACCTCCTGCGTCTTTTCCTCTTTAACTAAACGGATAGCGCACTCCGCAAGGTCGCGCACCATACTCTCGACGTCGCGCCCGACGTAGCCCACTTCGGTATACTTGGTCGCCTCGACCTTCAAAAAGGGCGCCTTAACGAGCTTTGCAAGTCTTCTTGCAATCTCTGTCTTACCTACGCCCGTAGGTCCCTTCATTATTATATTTTTAGGCGTAACCTCGTCCTGAAGCTCGGGCGAAAGGCACGAACGGCGGTAACGGTTTCGTAAAGCTATCGCAACCGCCTTTTTGGCTTCGTCCTGTCCTATTATATACTTGTTTAACTCGTGTACTATCTGTTTGGGTGTTAAATCCACGGGACACCATCTTGCGATAGACCGGCCCCCAGCCGCCTTCATTGGAATAAAGACGACA
>CAYMUQ010000081.1:0-3925 GCA_964393805.1 uncultured Clostridia bacterium | reverse complement strand
AATTTCCTGCTTGTCCATTTTAATTTATCCTCCATATGGAACTTTATTTGCGGTAAACAAGGTCGGGCGTAGAGTTATCGCACCGCTTTGTATCCGTACTGAGAATAAGTCTAACATATCTGGATAAAAATAGCAACAATTTTGAACTTATTATTCAAAAAGTTTTGCCCGTTTTTCTATTATTTCCTCGACTTTGTCGATATACGACGGTATGTCCTTGGGGGAGGCGTATCTCTCTATCCCCTCACCGAGCGGCAAAACGCGTTTTGATATGGCGTTTGCGCCAACCGCAATATTGTCCGCGCGCTCCTCCATTACGTCGACGTTATACACACTTACCTTATCCCTCTTGCACCAGCCGCAGTTTTCGTGTCCGCCCGCCTGGTACTTCTGTCTGTACATATAGTAGGGCGCGTAGTCCGCCGCCGTAAGCTTCTCACGCGAGAGCGCGAGCATAGCCCCTATCCCCTCGATTTGGAGCCTGTCGCAGTTTTCCTTTAATTTTGCGCCCGCCTTTAAAGACAGCGTGTGAACGGTTACGTTTGCGGGGTCTAACGAAATTGCGGCGGTAAGAGAATTTTCAAAGTCTTTTACACTCTCGTCCGCAAGCCCTGCAATCAGGTCGATATTTATATCGAAGCCGTACTTTTTGGCAAGCTCGTAAGCTTTAAAGGTTTGTTCCGCGGTGTGTTTTCTGCCGATTTTAATTAGCGTTTCGTCCTTGAACGACTGCGGATTTACGCATATTCTCGTTACCCCGTATTCTTTACACAGAGCAAGCTTCTCCTCGTCGAAAGTGTCGGGTCTGCCCGCCTCGACCGTGTATTCGGTTTCGGGTAAATTCAGTTCCTTTACGGCTTCCAACACTCTTTTAAGTTGTTCAACCGTCACCGCAAACGGCGTACCGCCGCCTATATAGACGCTCTTAATTTCAGTAAGAAGCGGTTTGACCGACTTAATTTCTTTGATAAGGCAATCTATATACGGTTCTACAAGATGTTTGGTTGCCGATATCGGCGCGGTTATGAACGAACAGTACTCGCATTTGGTCGGACAGAACGGTAAAGAAATAAATAAATCCTGCCCGCCCGCGTTTTCGTAGACGCTCTTCTGGGTTTCGATAACCCTTTTTACGTGCGCTATATTTTGTTCGGAAACGCCCATTTTTAAAAACAGCGGATAAAAATCGCGCCCCGCGGCAAGCTCCATATATGCAAGCTTGGTAGGGCGTATTCCAGTCAGTGCGCCGTAGGGCATTTTTATACCCTTCTTCTCGGACAGAAGATTATAAAAGGCGAGCTTGGCAAAACGCCTTGCATAGCGCTTGTACTCAACCTCGTCCGCGGCGTCCGCATAGTCGCAGGTATCGTAAATTTCTCCGCAGTACTCTACGTGGTTTATATAGTTTCCGTTGGTATATTCGAAATAGTGACTGAAGCACTCGTCCTCCGCATTAAATAAGCGGATAACGTCCATTATATCGGGCTCCAGCCACTCACAGTTTATGTACTCGAACACAGGTCACTCCCTGACAAACTGATTGTATTTTCTCTCGCTATTAAGCGTCGTATCTTCGCCGTGACCGCAGTAGACTTTGTAGTCTCCCGAGAGCGCGTAAAGTTTTCTTACGCTGTTTACGAGCGTATCCCAGTCACCCGTTGGAAGATCGCTTCTTCCGACACTTCCTTCAAACAGAGTGTCGCCCGTAAATAAGCAATTTTCAATCGCATAAGTTACGCCGCCTGCGGTGTGCCCGGGCGTTTCTATAACCCGTACTTTAAAGCCGCAAACGTCGTACTCACCCTCTTTGAGGGTGCCGTCCAACTCAAAGTGCTTAAATGATACTCCGCCGAACATATCAAGATAGTCGGAAGAATAGATTAAGTTTGCCTCTTTCTCGCCGCAGAAAATTTTTGCGCCGCTCGCCGCCGCGGCGGCACAACCGCCGACGTGGTCGAAGTGTCCGTGAGTTAAGAGAACCGCGCCGATTTTAAGACCCTGCCGTTCGCAACGCTTTACGGCGTCCTCTTCCCCGCAGTCGATTAGTATGCAGTTTTTTCCGTCCTGCGTTACGGCAAACGAATTGCTCGCAAACGCGTGCGGTTCGAATTTGTAAACTTGCATCAGTTGGTCGTCCTGAATACGTCGATTATGCGGTTATCGCGCTTTAAATGCTTAATGAGTAAATCCAAATCGGAAAGTCTGTTCAGTTTAACGAGTATATCGAACACAGCTTTACCGTCCTTTCCTATTCTGCCGTTAATCTGCGTCATATAAAGTTGCATCGAAGAGATTTCCGAAGTGATGAATGCGGTAAGTCCGCTGTCGTCGGTTGCGAGAATTTTAATGCCAGCAATGAAGCCCTGTTCGACTTCGCCCGTCCATTGAGCGGGCTGTATTCTGTCTGCCTCGTAATCTTTTAAGTTAGAACAATCGCTTCTGTGAACTATAACTCCTCTTCCGCGAGAGATGAAACCGACTATCATATCGCCCGGTACGGGGTTGCAACAGTGCGCAAAACGCACCAAAAGCCCCTCCATTCCCTTGACCGATACACTGCCTGCGGGAGTATGTTTAAGCTTTTCGACCTCGTTTACCGTAAGTTGCAGAGGTTGTTCCTTGCGGTAAAAGTCGATAAGTTTGTATATTATTTGGTTTACTCCGACCGCGCCGTAGCCTACGGAAGCCATCATTTCGTCAACCGAGGCGAACACCATTTTTTCGGAGAGCTTTCCGAAAGATTCGTCCGTAAGAAGGTCGGCAAGCGAGTAACCGCGGCGTTTAGCCTCGGCTTCGAGCATCGATTTGCCCGTCCTTACGTTCTCCTCCTTCATCGCACGCTTGAAGAAAAGTCTTATTTTCGCCTTTGCCGAGCCCGACTTGACGAATTTGAGCCAGTCCCACGACGGTCCCTTGGAGTTTGACGAAGTGAGAATTTCGACGACGTCACCCGTCTTTAGAGCGCTGTTTAGGCTGACTATTTTTCCGTTGACCTTAGCGCCCACGCACTTATTGCCGACTTCGGAGTGTATGGCGTACGCAAAGTCTACGGGAGACGCGTCCAAAGGAAGCGAAATAACCTTGCCGTGAGGCGTGAATACCAAAAGCTCGGTTGCGTACAAGTCGTTTTTAAGCGAGTCCACGAACTCTTTGGAGGTCTCTAAGCTTCCCTGCCAATCCATAACGTCGCGTATCCACATAAGACGCTGATCGAAATTGGTTTCGCCCGTCTTCTGCTCTTTATATCTCCAGTGCGCGGCTATACCGTATTCCGCCATTTTGTGCATTTCGGCAGTTCGTATCTGAATTTCGAAATACTGTCCGAAGTTGGTAACGACAGTCGTATGCAGAGACTGGTACATATTGCGCTTGGGGGTGGCTATATAGTCTTTAATTCTGCCGGGAACTGGCTTCCACTGCTTATGAATTATACCGAGAGCCTCGTAGCATTCCTCGATTTTATCGACTATTACTCGCACCGCCGTCAAATCGTAGATTTGGTCGAGCGTCAAGCCCTTGTTTTTCATCTTGCGGTAAATCGAATAGAAATGCTTGGGTCTGCCTACGACTTCGCCTTCTATATTGTTCTCGTCAAGCATCTTTTTAAGCTGGGCTACGACGGTTTCAACGAACTTGCGCCTCTCCTCCAACTTCTGATGAATGTTGGTTACCAAGTATTCGTAAGCCTCGGGGTCGAGATATTTAAGGCATAAATCTTCAAGCTCGCATTTAACCTGCGAAATACCGAGCCTGCCCGCAAGCGGAGTAAAGATTTCAAGCGTTTCTTTGGCAATTCTTTGCTGACGCTCGTTTGAAAGGTAATTCAAAGAGCGCATATTGTGCAGACGGTCGGCAAGCTTTATGATAATTACGCGCACGTCCTTTGCCATAGCGACAAAGATTTTACGGAAATTTTCCGCGTCCT
>CAYMUQ010000080.1:0-4012 GCA_964393805.1 uncultured Clostridia bacterium | reverse complement strand
CTTCTTCATAGGGAGAAGCAGGCTTTCCTTTGTCTTTTGGGGAGCCAAAAGCTTTAACGACTTTTCACTCGGAAGCTCGACGTTAAAGCTCATTCTGTCGACGTACTTGGCGGCGCGCATAATTATTGCGTCGTCGGCGTGCGGTATGCCCTTTAAATGTATATAGCCGTTGAAATTATATACTTTCCGAAGTTTAACGACCGTCTCGCATAGTAGCTCCATAGTGCGGTCGGGCGTATCGAAAACCGCGGAGGAGAGGAACAGCCCCTCGATATAGTTGCGCTTGTAAAAGTTTATCGTAAGCTCGCAAATCTCTTCGGGAGTAATACTCGCCCGCGGTACGTCCGCGCTCACTCTGTTGGGACAGTATTCGCAGTCGTAACGGCAAGCGTTGCTCATTAAAATTTTAAGAAGGGAGATACATCTTCCGTCGGGGGTAAAGGAGTGGCATATCCCGCCGACGGAAGCATTCCCCAGTCCTCCCGCGGTGTTCGCTCTTTTGGAACCCGAGGAGGAGCAGGAAACGTCGTACTTGGCGCTTTCGGTCAGTATTGCAAGTCTGTTTTCGTCAAGCATCGTTTCCCCTTTTTACCTACCGAAACCCGTTCTTTCGGTAAATAAACATTTGTTTGTATTGATATAATACCACCGTAAAAGCGTAAAGTCAACAGAAAAATCAATAAAAATCAAGAAAAAATGCACAAAAATTTATATTTTCACGCGTTTTTCATAATACGGCTATTTAGCTTTTAAAATTGCAGTTTATAATTATAGTAGTGAAAGATTACGGAGGTCAAAAACTTGAAAGTACTTATCGTAGACGACGAAGATATGATACGCGGCGTTTTAAGGGAATACGTAGAGTTCGAGGGCAACGAGGCATACGAGGCGGCTGACGGAATGGAAGCGGTCAAAATGTGCAAGGAGAACGATTACGACGTAATTTTAATGGACGTAATGATGCCCCGCCTGGACGGTTTTTCCGCCGTTAAGGAAATAAAGAAATTCAAAGATATACCCGTCATAATGCTGTCGGCAAGAGGCGAGGAGTACGACAAGCTGTTCGGCTTCGAAATAGGCGTGGACGATTACGTTACCAAGCCGTTCTCGCCCAAAGAGATTATGGCGCGCATAAACGTCGTGGTAAAGCGCAGAAAGCAGAAGGACGAGACCGGCGACGTCGTATCCTTCGAGGGGCTTACCGTGGACGTCGCGGGCAGAAACGTTTACGTCGACGGCGAAAAGATAGATTTGACCCCCAAAGAGTACGAAATACTTTTCTATTTCATTAAAAACAAGGGCATAGCGCTCTCGCGCGAAAAGCTTTTATACGACGTGTGGGGCTTTGATTTTTTCGGCGACGACCGCACGGTTGATACGCACATAAAAATGCTGAGAGCAAATTTGAAGCAGTACCGCAAGTTTATAGTTACTTTGAGAGGTGTCGGTTATAAGTTCGAAACCTGACGGCGGAAAAGAAAAAGTCCGTCCCCAAAAACTAAAACGCTTAAAAAGTACCACCACGATACTGTGGCGGTATTTTGTGGTGTTCGCTTTTGCGATTTTGCTCGTTATAGGTCTGGTTACCTATATAGTCGTCGGCAATACGGCTATGGTGCGTTCCAAACAGCGCGTTCAGTCGGTCGGTAAGGAGTTTACCGATATGCTGTCTGCCCCCGACGTGGGCTACGGAAAAATCAACGACAGAATTATCTCTTACTCCATATACGACAATATCGACGTGTTCGTATTCGGCGGCGAGGGGGAGACGGTGTTCGGCGTTCCCGTATTGCCCGACGAAATTTACGCGTCGGTCAATTCGGCGTCGGGTGAGTGGAAGGAGGGAAAGATAACCGAGTTCAGCTCGCGCGAGAACGGCAATCTGACTTTAAACTACGTTGCCTGCGTCAGATACCAGGTAAGGGAATGTAAGCTTCTCGTCCGTTATTCGATAGCTCCGATTGCACAGACTATCAGACAGATGGAGCTTTATATATTGGTTATAGCACTCGGTGCGCTTGCCGTAACCTTCTTCATATCTTACACGCTGGCAAATAAGCTCTCGAGCCCGATACGCGACGTCTCGGCGACCGCGAAAAAGCTCGCTAAGGGTAATTACGACGTACAGTTCGCTTCTACGCAGTACGCTGAGGTTGCACAGCTCTCGGACACTTTGAACTATATGAAGGACGAGATAAAAAAGAGTGACCAGTTCCAAAAAGAACTGCTTGCCAACGTCTCTCACGATTTAAAGACGCCGCTGACGATGATTAAGGCGTACGCGTCTATGATAAAGGAGATTTCCGGAAACGACCCCGAAAAGCGCGACAAGCACTTGCAGGTAATAATAGACGAGTCTGACAGACTTGCGGGACTGGTAAACGATATTTTATCCACTTCCAAAATAAGCGCGGGTCTCGAACAGCTCGACAAGAAGGTGTTCAACCTTTCGGAAGTTTTATACGGAGTAATAAACAGTTTCGGGTATTTGCAGGAAAGTCAGGGCTACAAAATAATGGTGGACGTGGACCCCAACCAATACACATTAGCCGACGAAGAGAAGATAAAGCAGGTGCTTTATAACCTCGTGTCCAACGCCGTAAACTATACGGGCGACGATAAGACCGTTTTCGTCTCACTGAAATTCGTTCCGCAGAGCAATAGCGTAAGATTTGCCGTGCGCGACACGGGCAAGGGTATTTCGGAAGAGGAGCTTGCCCATATCTGGGACAGATATTACCGCAGTAAAGAGACGCACAACCGTCCCGTCAAAGGTACGGGTCTCGGACTGAATATAGTAAAAGCTATATTAGAGGGGCATTCGTTTGATTTCGGAGTAGACAGCGGACGGGGGGAAGGTTCGACCTTCTTCGTCGATTTTCCGTCCGTTCCGTCCGAACCCGAAGCGTAAATTCAATTTAAAAAATAAACCGACGGCAAATGCTTGCCGTCGGTTTGCTTTATTTAAAACGCGGTGATATAATAGGTCTATGCGTGAAGAATTTTCACGGAGCGCAATGCTCCTCGGCGAAGAGAATATTGATAAGCTTGCAGAAAAAAGGGTCGCTGTTTTCGGGCTCGGCGGAGTTGGCGGCTACGTCGCAGAGGCGCTTGCACGCGGCGGAGTGGGTGCGCTCGATTTCATCGACGGCGACGTTATATCCGTAAGTAATATAAACAGGCAGATACTCGCGTTGCACTCTACGGTGGGTAAATCAAAGGCTGAGCTCGCCGTTCTCCGCGCAAAGGATATAAATCCGCAGATAACCGTAAACGCCTTTAATATTTTTTACGGCGAGAACAATAAAAACGACTTCGATTTCAAAAACTACGACTACGTCGTAGACGCCGTGGATACGGTGACTTCCAAACTGCTTATAATTGAAAACTGCAAGGTGAGCGGCACGCCCGTAATATCCTGTATGGGTACGGGAAACAAGCTCGACCCTGCGGCGTTTAAGGTTGCCGATATAAGTAAGACTTCGGTGTGTCCGCTTGCAAGAGTAATGCGCCGCGAATTAAAAGCGCGCGGTGTGGAAAAACTTAAAGTGGTCTATTCCGAAGAACAGCCGTCAACGCATACCGAGGAAGAGGGCGGAAGACATATCCCCGGGTCGGCTTCCTTCGTGCCTGCGGCGGCGGGACTTTTAGTTGCGTCGGAAGTTATTAAAGATTTATTGAAAGACTGAAATGGAATTTAAGCTTCACTCCAAATACAAACCCACGGGCGACCAGCCCGAGGCAATACGAAAGCTCGCTGAGGGCGTAAAGGACGGTATACGAACCCAAGTTCTTTTAGGCGTTACGGGTTCGGGCAAGACCTTTACTATGGCGAACGTCATAAAGGAGGTCGGTCGTCCCGCGCTCGTTATTGCGCACAACAAGACGCTTGCGGCTCAGCTCTGCAACGAATTCAAGGAGTTTTTTCCCGAAAACAGAGTGGAGTATTTCGTATCTTATTACGACTATTATCAGCCCGAGAGCTACATTCCCTCGACCGACACCTATATCG
>CAYMUQ010000079.1:0-4130 GCA_964393805.1 uncultured Clostridia bacterium | reverse complement strand
CCCACGCAACCAGCTTGGAAGGCTAGTGTTCTACCATTGAACTACACCCGCATAGCATAAGAATTCAAAAGCAAGGCAGGCTACGCACAACTCAATGCTAAAGAATTATAGCAAATACTATTTTTTATGTCAACTCATTTTCGGGACTAATTTATACTTTAAAAATTTAGTTTTTCGAGCCGAAATTCACTTGTTTTACAATTTATTCAGATAGTTATTTACCGAGTGAGCCGCGACGTTACCCTCGCCCGCCGCCTTGGCGTACTGATAGGGTCTGCCCGTGCAGTCGCCTGCGGCGAACACGCCCTTTAAATTGGTAGACATATCTCTTTCTACCGCAACTGCGCCGCTCTCGCACTTCAATCCGTGTACTAAACTGTCCGCCGCAACCGCGCTCTTTAACACGAACACGCCGTCCACCTTCAACGCTTTAACATCTTTCCCTTCTGCGTACTCGACGGTATCCGCGCGCAGACCGCCGCTTATCTTTTTAAGCTTTATTGCGGGTATTTCGTACACCTTGTCCGCATAGCTTTTCAAAAGCTCGACCTCGTCCTCTTCGCCATCTTCGGCGGCAACCGCAATGGTCTTGCCCTTATACAAAAAGCCGTCACAGGTTGCGCAGTAGCTGACCCCGCGCCCCAAGAATTCACGCTCGCCCTCTACGGGTTTTACCCTCTCTACGCCGCTTGCGACGATGACTGTCTTAGCCTCAAACATGGTCTCTCCGCACATAACCTTGTACCCGTTCTCGTCGGGATAGACGCCGTTTACCTTTACTTCGGTTATCTCTATGCCCTCAGCGGAAAGCTGGTCTAAAATAGCCTTTTGCATATCCTTTCCCGAGGCGGACGGAAGCCCCGGATAATTCTTAATTTTTTCCGCGCCCGAAATCTTGGCAGACAAATTCTTACTGCCTATCAGCACGAAGCTTCTTTTTAACAGTTTTAAGGTGAGCGCCGCGGATACGCCCGCCGCTCCCGTTCCTATAATTACACAGTCCAGCATATCACACCTCGCACATATTCTTTGCATTTCATATGTATATATGGCGCAATTATTAAATAATAAGTGCGCCGAAAATCATTCGTTTACTATTTAATCAGCTTAACCCTCAGCGAGTTGAGAACCGCAAGGAGCATTACGCCTACGTCGCCGAATATCGCGGCTATCAGCGGGAACCCGGGCAAGGCTATCGAGAGCGCCATAATGGCTACCTTTACGGCAAGCGAACCGATTATGTTTTCATAGACTATGCGCCTCGTGCCCTTGGCTACCCTCTTCGCCTCGCATAACAGTTCGAGCCTGTCGGATACCAGTACGACGTCGCTTGCCTCAATCGCGGCGTCACTGCCCACCTGTCCCATCGAGACCGCGCAGTCCGCGCAGGTCATAACGGGCGCGTCGTTTATTCCGTCGCCGACGTAGGTAAGCTTTCCGCTCTCTTTAAGTAGCTGTGCTGTTTCGAGCTTTTGGTCGGGAAGAAGCTCTGCGTACACTCCGTCCAGTCCTATCTCTTTTGCAACGGCTTCGGCGCGCAGTCTGTTGTCACCCGTCAGCATATACGCTTTTTCGTACCCGAGCTTTTTAAGTGCGCTTACAGTCTCTTTCGCGCCCACTTTCACGAGGTCGTCTATTTCAATTACGCCTTCGAACTTTTCGTCGTACGCAACGTAGACGAGGGTCGAGAGGCTCTCGGTCTCTTCGAACTTTACTCCGTTGTCCTTCAATAATAAAGCGTTTCCGCATAACAGATTTTTGCCGTCTACGGTGCAGACTATACCTCTGCCTGCAATCTCCTCCGCGTCATCCGCGTTAAAAGGCGTATCGGTCCCCGAAAATGCGGCGGCTATGGGATGAGCCGAATATTTTTCAGCGGCGGCGGCAAGCTGTAACGCCCGCTCGGACGAATACTTTCTTACCGCAAACACTCCCTCGGTCAAGGTTCCCGTCTTGTCGAACGCGGCAATCTTCGCCGCGGCGAGCGCGTCGAGACAGGTCGAACCCTTTATGAGTATGCCCGACTTAGCGCACCGCCCTATACCGACGAAGTACGACAGAGGTACCGAAATAACCAACGCGCAGGGACAGGAAATTACGAGGAAGGACAGAGCCTTATATATCCAGTCGCGGTAGGTTGCCCAGATATACGCGCCGTCCACCGCGCAGATTATCGTAGGCACGAGCGCCGCAACTATTATCGCGGCAATCACGACTACTGGGGTATAGTATTTGGCAAACTTAGATATGAATTTTTCCGACTGCGCTTTCTTTGCGGTCGAGTTTTCCACCAGCTCCAAAATCTTTGCGACAGCCGAGTTTTTGTACTCTCTTACGACTACCGCTTCGATAACTCCCGAAAGGTTAATAGAGCCCGACAAGACCTCCTCGCCCTCCTTGACGTCGCGGGGGAGCGCCTCGCCGTTTAAGCTCTTCAAATCGAGCGAAGTCGTACCCTTGACTATGCGGCAGTCCACGGGCACCTTTTCGCCCGCCCTTATTATTATTCGGTCGCCGACCGTCAGACTTTCGGGCGAAACTATGACGTGTTCGCCGTCCGCGTTTATAAGCGTAGCCGTCTCGCTTTTGAGGTCCATCAAAGCCGAGATAGAGCGCCTCGAAGAGCCCACCGCAACCGACTGTAACAGTTCGCCCAGACGGTACAAAAGCATTACCGCCACACCCTCGAACAGTCCGTCGCCGGTGGTAATACCCAAAACGACCGCGCCGACCGAGGCTATCGTCATCAGGAAATTTTCGTCGAATATTTTACCGTGAGCAATGTTTCTGACGGTATTCCAAAGCACTATATATCCCGCCGAAATAAATGCGAGACCGTACAGCGCGTACGCAAAGTAAATAGCTATACCGCCGATATTCATAAGGTCGAGTATTATTGCCGGAATAAAGCATACGGCGGAGACTATGACCGCGATAATGTCGGCAAGGTTCTGTCTGAAAATGCTCTTTTGCGGCGCGTTGCCGTCCACGATTTTGACGTCCTCGAAATGCGAAATCGTATAGACCGCCTTGTCGTAAGCGGCTTTGTCCGATGTCTTTAAAATAACCGTCATATTCATAAAATCGACGGTCGCGTCAACGCCCTCTATCTTGTTTAAATCCTCTTCTAATTCTCTGCCGCAGTTGGCACAGCAAAGGTTGGTTATTTTAATTTTCTTACCGCCCGTAAACTGCTTTACAGAGTTATCTTCGGTATGTTTTTGCCCAACTTCCTTTACCTCTTCGAAATGGTTACAGCAGTATATCACGCGCTCCAACGCCTCGTTATCTATGCAGTCGGCAATAACCTTACCGCCCATAAAGTCGACGGTGACGCTTGTAACGCCTTCGAGCTTTGCAAGCTCTTCTTCAAGCTCTCTCGCGCAGTTGGCGCAGTCTAACCCTTCAATCTTTAAAATCTCAGTCATTGCAGTTCAGATGCTCCTTTGCGACGGAAATCATAGTTAGGACGTGTTCGTCCGCAATCGAATAAATTACCTGCTTACCCGCCCTCTTGCAACGTATTATGCGGTGGTCTTTGAGTGTTTTAAGCTGGTGCGAAACGGCGCTCTGGTTGCCTCCGACCGCCTGGGTGAGATGCTCCACGCAAAGCTCGCCGCAAGCAAGCGCCAGTAATATTTTAAGGCGCGAAGGTTCGCTTATCGCTTTGAAACGGGCGGCTAACTCCTCTACGTCCTCATCGCTCGGCATCGACTGCTTAACGCAGTGAATGCGCTGTTCGTGTTCGAGCCTCTGTTCTTTATTATCCATATCTAACCTCTACTTTTATTGTATGCGAAAGACAGTTACTTATGAACTATTATTCATATGATAATATAAGATTTGATCTTTGTCAAGCGATATAATGAAATTTTGTAAAAAAGGTCTGTAACCGCAAGCGCCGTAAATAACTTGACAACCCTTTTAGTGTTTGTTAAAATTGAGAGCGTTGACCAACCGATAATTGCGCGGCGGCATTACTTGAATATTTGGAGAGATGGCAGAGCGGTACTTTGTGCCGACTTCGTCGGGGCGAATGCTCCGCATTCAACCACTCTTTCTTATAACTTAATAATCACGGAGAGATGGCAGAGTGGTACTCCGTGCCGACTTCGTCGGGGCGAATGCTC
>CAYMUQ010000078.1:0-4155 GCA_964393805.1 uncultured Clostridia bacterium | reverse complement strand
TAGGCGAAGAGGAAGACTCGCACCTCGGCGATTTCATCGAGGACGACAGAGCCGTTACTCCGTCGGACAGCGTTTCGTCAACTATGCTCAAAGAGACGCTTCTGTCCGTTCTAAACAGCCTGACCCCCCGCGAGGAGAAGGTGTTGCGCCTTCGTTACGGCGTGGACGACGGCAGACCCAGAACGCTCGAAGAGGTGGGCAAAGAGTTCAACGTTACCCGTGAGAGAATAAGGCAGATAGAGGCGAAAGCTTTAAGAAAACTGCGTCATCCCTCGCGCTCGAAGCACCTTAAAGACTTCCTCGATACCTGATGCCGAGGATAGACGAGATTTGTTCGCATATTGATAAATGCGAAACCTTTGCCGACGTCGGCTGTGACCACGGCTTTTGTACGCAGTACGCCTTAAACAACGGTCTGTGCGAGACGGCGTATATTACCGATATCAGCGAAAAAAGTCTTGAAAAGGCGGTAACGCTTTTAAAAGATTTTATCGGAAACGGCAAATGCGTACCCGTGTGTTGCGACGGGCTTGCGGGCGTACCGAAAGATATTGACCAGGTGCTTATCGCAGGTATGGGCGGCAACGAGATAATTAAGATATTCAAAGAGGGTTTCATACCCCGAAAATTTATTCTTCAACCTATGAAAAACGTGCGTGGGGTGCGTGAGTTTTTGATAGAAAAAGGCTGTAAAATCACCTACGACGGCATTTTTAAAGACCAGAAGTATTACTTTCTGATAAAGGGCGAGAGAGAGGGCGGAACCGAAAAATATACACCTTGTCAATTGCAGTTCGGAAAGGACAGCCTGAATAACCCCGTTTTTTACGAATACGCCGAAACCGAGCTTAGAAAAAAGCTCGATTACACGAAGCTCGGCGGTTCGGAAGAGATACTCGAAGAAATACGCCTTTTAAAGGAAGTGCTTAAATGATTGCAAAAGACGCATTGAAAATTCTTGAAAAAGAAGTTGCCCCTATTAAGCTATCGGACGATTTCTGCGCTAAGTATAAAATGTACGACAACAGCGGAATTATAATCGACCACGGCGGAGAGATAAAAGCAATACTCTTTTCGCTTGATTTGTCAGAGGATGCGGTAAAGGCGGCAATTGTAAAAGGATGCAATCTGATAGTTACGCACCATCCCGCAATTTACGGCGGAATTTCGCGGTTCGATTTGACCGCCGACTTCAAGGCGCGCGCCCTTGCCGCATGTTTCAAAAACGGTATCTCGGTCATTTCTATGCATCTCAATTTCGACGCCGCGCCCAAAGGGATAGACTACTATCTGATGCGCGGGCTTGGCGGTAAGAAGTGCACGGCTCTCGCAACGGTAGAGGGCGGCGAGTACGGCAGAGCCTACGAAATCGAGCCGATGCCGTTAGACGAATATATAAATAGAATTAAAGAACAATTCGATACGGCAAGAATAATCTGCCACGGCGAAAACAAGCCGACAATGAAAAAGGTTGCATCGTTTTGCGGAGCGGGTCTCGACGACGAGGCTGTCGCGTTCTGCAAGAGAGAAAAAGTGGATATTGCCGTGTCTTCCGATTTGTCTCACCACCGCATTGAGGAGCTTGTAAGTTGCGGTATTACCGTGTTACAGCTTACGCACTATTGCGCGGAAAACTACGGTTTCAACAAAATATATACGGATATTAAAGATAAATTCAGCGTTCCGTCTCATTATTTCAAAGACGGCAGGTTTGTATAAGACGATTAAAGGAGAAAGTTATGTCACAGATAAGTCAGCTTTTACTGTACCAGCAGAAAGATTCCGAGCTTTTGAAAATAGAGCAGGAGATAGTTGCAAGCGAGGAGTACAAGAGATACCGTCAGGCGGTCAGCTTTATGGACAGCGCTTCGAAAAAGTTGGATCAGCTCGACGCGCGTTCTAAGGAAATCTTAACGAGAATTGACAGTTTAAACGCCCGCTATGAAGAGCTCGCGGAAACTTTAAAGGATTTCGACAACCTTAACGAGCTTGTCGAAAGCGGCGCGGACCTCTCGTTCTATCAGCGCAACGCATCTCAAATCGCGGAGCAGTTAAAGGCGTTAAAGGCTGAAATCGCGGCTCTCGTTACCAACGCAAAAGAGACCAACGAGGAGTTCCAGTCCTTAAAGAAAAAGGTAATAGAGACGCAGAGAAGCTCCGCGGAAATAACCAAAGCGTACAAGGATTTCAAGAACGCCAAGCAGGCGAGCAAAGACGCCGTTACCAAGGAGCTGGACAAGCTTGCCGAGGGTATAGACGCCGAGGTTATGCGCAGGTATAAATCCAAGCGTTCGGAGCGCATATTCCCTATAATCTGCGAAATAGTCAACGACAGATGTTCCAAATGCGGAATTGAGCTCTCGATTGCCGACAAGGACAAAATTTCGAGCGGCAAAGCGGTGGTGGAATGCGAAAACTGCCACAGGTTTTTGTATAAGGCGTAAGTTATGCAGGGAAACGGAAAGCTCGTCGCGGTATTCGGCGACAGCATAGCGTACGGTTCGGGCAACAACGGCTTCGGCGTAGGCGAATATCTTGAAAAAGATATGGGCTTCACGCTTAGAAAATACGCAATAGGCGGCGCAAGGGTCGGCTATAAAGATGGTAAAAATTGGCTTGTCGACCAGTTAAAACAGGCGATAGCCGATAAAATTCAGCCCGATTTGATAGTTTTTAACGGCTTTACCAACGACTGTTACATACCCGAGGACGGCAGTTCGGACAAGCCCGACGTGCCGCTCGGCGAAATTTCGGACGGATACGACGGCTTCGATATAGAAAAAGTTACGAAAAATATGTCGTTCAGCCGTTGTTTCGAGGAAGTGCTTTATTTCTTCCTTACGACTTACCCGAAGGCAAAAATCGTATTTTTCCGTCCCCACAATATGGGCAGACGAGAGAAAAACATTCAGAAAATCTACGGTGAAAGGGCAATCGCGCTATGCAAAAAATGGGGAGTACCCTACGTTGATTTGTACGAGGAGAGCGGCTTGAATACCTTTCTTCCCGTACACCGCGACACGTTCACCAACGACAGCTACGGCTGGGGCAGAGGCGACTCGACACACCCGAACGCCCTTTGCTACGAACTCAAATATATGCCGCTTATAGAGGCTAAGATAAAATCGTTATAATAAAGAGGTTACAAAGTGAAGGTTCTTATGATAAACGGCAGTGCCCACCCAAACGGTACGACTGCCGCCGCATTGAAAATAATCGCCGAGGAGCTTAAAAGGCAGGGAGTGGACAGCGAGATAGTTTGTCTCGGCACCTCTGCGGTACATACCTGCACGGGCTGCGGAAGCTGTCAGAAAAACGGTAAGTGCATATTTTCGGACGACCCCGTGAACGCGATAGGAGAAAAGGTTAAGGAAGCGGACGGCTATATTTTTGCCGCGCCCGTACATTACGCGTCCCCGTCGGGTGCGATAATCGCGCTGTTGGACAGACTGTTCTATGCTTACGGCGGATATATGAAATTCAAGCCTGCGGCAAGCGTCGTGGCGGCAAGACGCGCGGGTACCACCGCGTCGTACGACGTTCTCAATAAGTATATAGGCATAAACAATATGTTGCAAGTGCCGTCAACCTATTGGAATATGATACACGGCTCCAACGCAGAAGAGGCGTTGAAGGACGAGGAGGGCGTGACGATAATGCGCGCCATCGCCTCGAATATGGCGTGGCTTTTGAAGTTGCTGGAAAAGGTCAAGGGAACCGAGCTTGAAAAGCCCGTAATTATCCCCAAGGCGAGAACCAATTTTATTAGGTAATTATTATAATATAGTAAGAGCGCCGCGCGTTTGAAAAACGCGCGGCGCTAAATTTTTTATCTGAATTTTACGGGGTTACGCGATTTATATCTCTCGGGAACATAGCCGCGTTTCTTACGTTTTTAAACCCTAAAAGGTGCATCGTAAGTCTTTCAAGTCCCAGTCCCAAACCGCCGTGAGGGGGAGCGCCGTACTTATGAAGCATAAGATAGGTGTCGAACTCGTCGGGGTTCATACCCAACTTTTTCATTTTCTCGACCTGCATATTATAGTCGTGAATTCTCTGTCCGCCCGAAGTTATTTCTATGCCGCGGAAAAGAAGGTCGAACGGAAAATCGTCAACCGAATACCACGGACCGCTGATCTACGTCGACGGCAGGAT
>CAYMUQ010000077.1:0-4418 GCA_964393805.1 uncultured Clostridia bacterium | reverse complement strand
CCGACCTGCGTGGAAACGCACAGCGTATTGCCGTACTTATAGCGCATAAACACGCCCTCTATAATATTGCCGTCGGCAAGTTTATAGAGATATTTTTCGGTGCCGTCCGAGCTTGTAAGCGTCTTAATAATTTCCAGGGGGCAGTCCTCGAAATCTTTTAAAAGCGTCTGCCGCAAAGAAGCGGGAATATTTATTTCCGAAATGCGCTTACCCTGCGTTACGCCGTCGAATAGCTGTTTTGCGCGGAACTTCTTCTCGCCGAGAGAGAGTATTAAGTTTTCGGTTTCGGAATAACTTAAATCCTGCAAAATTTTTTTCATTTATGAACCGTATACCATTTCCCGTATTTCGTCGAATATGGTTTTCATTGCCGCCAGCGTCGGCATATGTCCCGACTTAGGCACGATTTTATAAGTTACGCTTTTGTCGGCATTATTTTCAAGTGCTTGTATAAGCGGTGCAACGGGCGTTATCAAATCGTTTTCACCCTGCAAAATTTTGTAGGGGATTGTCACCGTTTTAAGCTGTTCTGTCAAGTCTACTTCGACGAGCTCCTTCCATAAGCTGACGTTTCCGCGGTAGCCGTTTTTCATAACCGCCTTAAAATCGCGGAACTTATAGTCGGGGCTTGAAAGCAAGCCTTTTACGATTTCGCCGATGGGCAAGCCCGGTTCGGTGTGGTTCGTTCTGCCTTCGGTATATTTGTCGACAAGCTTCATTATTCTCGGCAAAACCTCGTTCAAATCTTCGCGGTTTTTACCTTTCTCACGGTAGCCTTCCACTTCGCGCTTAATCTTTGCGGGCGCGTTTTGGAAAGCCCCGTAGACCTGTTCGTTGAATAGTAAATCCTTTACTATCTGTCCCCAGATAAGCACGCCGTAAATCTCTGTTTTCAATGCGTTTGCCGCACCCAGCGCGAGCATACTGCCCCAGCTTACCGCAAATACGTAGAGTTTGTTTTCTGCGAAACGCGCTCGCAGATACTTTACCAAATCGCAGGTCATATCTATAAAACTTTTAATTGAGAAGTCGTCGGTCAGTTTGAAATTGTTGATACCGCAACCGAGTTGGTCCCAATAGACCATTAGCGCTTTGTCCGAAAGGTCGGGGTACATACCGCGGCAACCGACCGAAAACGGTACGGGCGTACCGGGTCCGCCGTGCAGACATATTACAACGGGCAAGTCCTTACTTTTGCCCTCGATTGCTATCTTCTGTTTGTAGCCGCCCAACTCAACTTGTATAACTTCCGATATTTCACAGCTTTCGATATAGTTCTTCCGAGACTTTTTCATTCGTGCATACCTTTTAAGATTTTTTCCTGAAACAAGTAAGATAGAAACCCGCACCCAAAGATATGTGCGGCAGAAATTGCAGTCCGTAGCGCGTGGTCTTATGCTCTAACGGAGAAGTCGGAATACAAAGTTCGAACTCTTCGTGAGCTTCGATAAACCCGACCGCTATGCTGTCGTTCTCTTCGGGAAGATACGAGCAGGTCGAGTAGAACAGCAAGCCCCCCTCTTTGACGTAGCGGCTGCAATTATCGAGAATTGCCGACTGCATTTTGTTCAACGACGCAATATCCTCTTCCCTGCGGTTCAAGAGTATATCGGGATTTTCGCCGATAACTCCCGTACCCGAACAGGGCACGTCGCAGAGCACTGTGTCGAACGCCCCTTCGAACTCGGGGTTGAAAACACTGCTGTCCGCAGTTACCGCGGTTAGGTTGGCCGCGCCCATTCTTCGGGCGTAGTCCTCTATAAGCTGAGTACGGTGCGGGTGAAGTTCGCACGAGACGACCTCACTGCACTTTTCCGCAAGATACACCGATTTCCCGCCTGGTGCCGCGCATGCGTCCAAAAGCTTTCCGCAGGCGGGAATTGCGTTACAGATTGCAACCGAGCCCACCGACTGAAAGGTGTAGTCACCCTTTAAAAAGCCTTCATCGCGCGTGAAGTTTTTAAATATATAGACGCCCTCGAACGGCGTGTCCGTATGTTCGCGGTCAAGGTACTTTCCCGCGCCCCTTTTAAAGCGCACTCCCTGCCCGAAACCGTGTACGCTTAAAATGTCTTCCGCCTCTTTTTTGTAGCTCCTTTTCAGCCTTTTTACAAGCCATAGAGGTACGGAGTATTTTACGGAGAGCGCCTCGGTGGGGTTTTCGGGAAGCGGAGGTATTTTATAGGTGCGCAAAAATCCGTTTACGAAATTTGCGGCTCCGCTCTTCCCCAGTTTTTTGGTAAGCTCCACCGCGCTGTCAACGACCATATAGTCGTGCTTGCCCATAAACTCCAACATATACAGAGCTATCTTTAAAATAAGCCGTATAGCCGCCTTGGGCGAAGTCGTTACGTTCGCGGCGATGACGTAGTTCAAGAAAACGTCCTTATCCAAAACGCCGTAACATATCTTTACCGTACGGGCTTTATTCAACGGCTCAACGGGCGTATCCGCGAGCGCCTGTTTTAAGTATTTGCCCCCCGAATACACCGAAGATAGTACTAAATAGGGGTCGGTAAGAGGGTTAGTCAAATTTATCGCCCCCGAAAATCTTTCTGCCGTTGACCGCGTCCGCCGCACTCAACGGCTTGCCGCCCGCAAACTGCAAGGTAAGTATTTTTACCGCGCCCTCACCGCACGCGACGGCTATTCCCGTCTTGTCGGCGAAAATGACTTTACCAGCCTCGCCGCGCCCTTCGCACGGCTCCGCTTTTAGAAGATTGACGGCGTTACCTTTAAGCGTTGAAAACGCCGCGGGCGACGGACTGTACGCATTTATAAAGTCCGCGACCTTTTTGTTATCATTTGAAAAATCGACTTTCGCGTCGGCTTTGGAAATCTTTTTACAGAAGGTTGCCGCCGACTCGTCCTGCAAAAGAAGCTGGGGCTCGCCCGCTTCCAAAATCGTGACCGCTTCTACCGCCGCAACGGCAGACAGCTGTGACAACTTTTCGGACAGCTCGCCGTAGGTTTGTCCGTCGATTTTCGTGCGCTTGACCAAAAGTATCGCGCCCGCATCTAACGCGCGTTCGGTCTTCATTACCGTAACGCCCGTATACTCCTCGCCCGCGAGGATAGCAGACTGTATAGGGCTTGCGCCGCGGAACTTCGGAAGAAGCGACGCGTGCAGGTTGTACACGCCCTTAGGGAAAATATTCAAAATCTTTTCGGTTAAAATCTGTCCGTAGGCACAGGTTATCATAAGCTCCGCGCCGAAGCTTTCAAGCTCGTCCGTATGTTCTCTGAGCCGTTCGCAGTCGATAACGGGTATCCCCTTACCGAGGGCAAACGCCTTGACGGGCGTCGGCGTTAAAACGCGCTTTCTGCCCGTGGGCTTGTCGGGTTGGGTAACTACGGCAACCACCTCATACCCCGAATTTATTAAAGCTTCAAGCGGTCTTACCGCGTACTGCGGCGAACCGGCATAGATAATTTTCATTTATTACTCCGCTTTGTTCAGGCTAAATCTCGACCGCAAATCAAACGGTCGCCTCGTCGTTGTCGCGCACTTCTTCCGCCTTGTCAATATATAAAATACCGTCGAGGTGGTCGAACTCGTGGCACATACAGCGCGCGAACAAATCCGTACCCGTAACCGTATGCTTCTTGCCGTTTCTGTCGCGGTACTCCGCCTTGACCTTTTGGGGACGGGTGACTATGCCGACCTTGCCCTTTACCGAAAGGCAGCCCTCGGCTCCGCGCTGTTCGCCCTTGAACGAGAGGATTTTGGGGTTTATCATTTCGAAGTAACCCTCGTCCAAATCGATGACGACTGCACGAAGATTTACTCCTATCTGCGGCGCGGCAAGTCCCGCCCCGTCCTCTTTTCTGACGGTCTCTTTCATATCGTCCAAAAGCGCCCAAAGCTCTTTATCGAACTTTGTGACTTCCTTACACTTTTTTCTCAAAACCTCGTCGCCTACCTGCACGACGTATCTGTAACTCATAGTCTTACTCTCCTCAACTCAAATTAACGGGATTTTCCTCGACGTACACGAGCGCGTTTTCCGAGGAACTCTGCGCCGCAACGTCGTATATATCCGCAAGATATTTGCCCGTACGCATACGCGCGAGCACCTGATAGCGCACTCTGCCCTGTATCTTTTTTATGGGCGCGTGCATCTTGTTGAAAAATATAAATTCACGGGGGTCGTCAATCTTTAACTTCTCTATACCGAAGTAGACGCCCTTCAAAGCTTCCAGCGCCGCCGCGTCGGTTTCGGCGGTAACCATTACCCTTACTATCAGCGAATAGGGCGGGAACTGCGCCGCCTTTCTCATCTTGATTTCGTTCTCGAAAAAGCCGTCGTAGTCGTACTCTATCGCATAGCGCAGTATGTAGTTTTCGGGCGAATAGGTCTGTAATACCACCTTACCCTTCGCACCCGCTCTGCCGCTTCTGCCCGCAACCTGCGTTA
>CAYMUQ010000076.1:0-4675 GCA_964393805.1 uncultured Clostridia bacterium | reverse complement strand
AGTCGATAATCTTGTTATCGAAGTCGTCGCCGCCGAGGTGAGTATCGCCGTTGGTTGCAAGAACCTCGAATACTCCGTCGCCGATTTCGAGAATGGAAACGTCGAACGTGCCACCGCCGAGGTCGTAAATCATAACCTTCTGCGTGCCTTCCTGCTTATCGAGACCGTAAGCAAGCGCCGCCGCCGTAGGCTCGTTAATAATTCTGAGTACGTTCAGTCCCGCGATTTTGCCCGCGTCCTTGGTAGCCTGACGCTGGGAGTCGTTGAAGTATGCGGGGCAGGTTATGACCGCCTCGGTGACCTTGCTTCCAATATAGCTCTCCGCGTCCGCCTTGAGCTTGGCAAGTACCATAGCGGATATCTCCTGGGGCGAATATCCCTTTTCGATATCGACTTTGTAAGCCTCGCCCATATGTCTCTTTATCGAAATTACGGTCTTATCGGGCTGAGCGACCGCAAGTCTCTTTGCCGCCTGTCCGACTATTCTCGAACCGTCAGCCTTAAAGGATACGACCGAGGGGGTCGTTCTCGAACCTTCGCTGTTGGCGATTACCACGGGCTCGCCGCCCTCCATTACCGCCACGCACGAATTGGTCGTACCTAAATCAATACCTATTACCTTTCCCATAAAATCCTCCTCACGCAATCTTGCAGTGAAATTTTATAAATTTATTTATACCGTTACCGACACCTGCGCAAAGCGTATCACCTTGCCCTCGCGCCTGTAACCTTTTTTCAAAATCAATTTGACCGTATTGGGCTCGTCTCCGTCCTCACAGGGGACGTTCATTACAGCCTCCATAGTCGCCTCGTCGAATTTATCGCCGACTTTCAAGGGTATCTCATCCACTCCGAGAGAGTTTAAAATAGCCGTAAAGTTTTTGATTATCTTATCGATACCCGCCTTGGTCTTTTCGTCGGAAGCGCCGTCGTAGGCGTACCCGAAAGTATCCGACACGGGAAGAAGCTTCAAAATCGCCTCCGCCTTGCCGTCCTGATAGGATTGAAGCGACTGCGACGCGGTGCGCTTACGGAAGTTGTCGTACTCCGCGGAAACTGCGTACCATTTGCGCTTGTAATCCTCCGCCGCCTTTTTAGCCTTTTCGAGCTGTACCGAAAGCTCCTCCGCCACCGACTCGCTCTCTATCTTTGCTTCGGGCGCGTCGGGTTTTTGTTCGGTCGTTTTTTTCTTCTTGTTCTTTTCTTCAGCCATTACTATCGCCTTATGATTTTTTGCTACAATATTTATATAATACTTAATTGCGGCGGTTAAACATTTTAATCACGATTTTTTTAAAACATACGAAAAAAAGCGCCCCGCGCGTTACTTAAAACGCGCGGGGCGCAGTATATATACCGCTCTGAAATCGAAGGCTGTCAGCCGCTATTCAACCGTGA
Organism: uncultured Clostridia bacterium; assembly: GCA_964393805.1. Taxonomy (GTDB): domain Bacteria; phylum Bacillota; class Clostridia; order Christensenellales; family Borkfalkiaceae; genus Coproplasma. Next base: position 3,277 of record CAYMUQ010000076.1, on the reverse strand, counting down.
CAGACTTTGCCAGGTTTCGCGGCTTGTCGGGGTCGCGTTCCAGAATTATTGCGGCGCGGTATGCGGCAAGCTGTAGCGCAGCGGAAGTTATAAACGGCGAAAGCCGCGTTTCGCACTGCGGTAAAAGACAGACCTTTACCCTGTCTTCAAGCTTCTTCGCAACCTTTGGCAAGGTGGTGAAAACCGCCGCCTTGCCTCTTCTTGATATTACCTGTTCGACTGCGTTTTCGCACTTCTCGGACAGAGCGGGGTCGGTGATGATAAATATACTGAGCGTGTTTTCGTCGATTAACGCGAGAGTGCCGTGTTTAAGCTCTCCCGCAGGATAACCGTCGCTGAATATATAGGATATTTCTTTAAGTTTGAGCGAAGCTTCGACCGCAACGGCATAGTCCACGCCTCTGCCTAAGAAAAATACCGCAGAGCTTTCCGCGCAGAGAGACGCAATTTCGTTGACGTCGGTTCGGACGGCTTCGTCTATATCCTTGCAGAGTTTTAAAAGTTCTCCCTGGGCGGTAAGAAGGTCTCCGCCCAGGCGCGATAAAAGATAGAGCGCGGCAAGCTGTCCCGAATAGCTCTTGGTTGCGGCAACGCAAATCTCCGCGCCCGCACAGACGGGCACGACGGTGTGCGCAATTCCCGTAATCGCCGAATAACCGCAGTTGGTTACGGCAATGACGTTAGCCCCCGCACCTTTCAGAGTGCGCGCCGCCTCTAAGGTGTCGGCGGTTTCACCGCTCTGACTTACGGCAAGCACGACGGTCGACGGCGTTACCTTGGGCGGAAAGCTTCTCAGCTCGCTTGCGATTTCGGCGGTAACGTGCTTTGCGCCGTTCTCTTCGAAATACCGCTTGCCGATAAGCCCCGCGTTATACGCCGTGCCGCAACCCGTTATTATTATTTTGTCCGCCGAACGCATAAGAGCGGCAAGTTTTTTAAGGTCGGCGCTTCTTAAAAAGCTCTCGGCGGTATCCTTGACCGTGCGGCTCTCTTCGTTAATTTCTTTGAGCATATAGTGAGCGTAGCCGCCCTTATCTGCCGCCGTCTTTTTAAGGCTTATTTTGCGTCTTACCCTGTTTACCCTCTTTAACGAAAAATCGTAAAAACGGGCGAAATCGCATGTTACTACGGCAATATCGCCGTCCTCGGGCACGCAGACCGAGGTTACGTCGGCTGGAAGCGCGGGAACGTCACTGCAAAGATAGATACCCTTCGACGAAAAACCGATGACTGCGGGACTGTTGTATTTTACCGCGACGAAGCCGTCGAAGCCCTCGCAAAGTATCGCAAGAGCAAACGAGCCTTTAAGCGACAAAACGCTTTTCGAAACTGCGGCAAGAATATCTCCCCCGTAGTTTTTTTCGATAAGTTTTACTATAACCTCGCTGTCGGTATCGGATACGAACTCCGCGCCGCCTTCTATAAGCTCCGTTTTGAGTTCGGCGAAATTTTCTATAATGCCGTTATGAACGAGCGAAAACCTGCCTGCAACGTGCGGATGCGCGTTGATATCCGTAGCGGGTCCGTGGGTAGCCCAGCGGGTATGACCTATGGCAACCGTACCCGAGAGCGCCGCCGCGCCCTCAGCTATCGCCTCCACCTTGCCGCCGCGCTTTACCGTTGAAATTTTTCCGTTTTCGAGAACGGATAAGCCGGAGGAATCGTAGCCGCGGTATTCGAGCCGCTTTAAACCGTCGTAGACCTCCGCCGCCGCGTTGCCGCGCTTTAACGCCGCTCCGATAATTCCGCACATACCTTATCCTCCCTGCCGCACATATGATTAGTAAGACACGCAACATTAAAGCATATGCGCTCCGCAACATTTTAGGTTACTTGCATATATAGTCTATTAATGAATAATTATTGTATAAATAACATAATATCATTGAATAAAATAGAATAAATTTATAAAATGTCTTGACACTGCGCGTATAGCGCATTATAATTTTCAAAAAGGAATTTCTAATATGGATAAGAACGTACCTTATAAAACCTATCTGACGGAAGACGAAATGCCGAAAAAATGGCTCAATTTAAAGGCGTTTATGAAGGATAAACCCGAGCCGCTCAGAAACGCCGCGACGGGTAAACCCTGCACAAAGGAGGAACTTTCCGCTGTCTTTTGCGAAGAGCTCGCCGCGCAGGAGTTAGACGAGGTAAACCAATATATCGATATCCCCACTCCCATTACCGACTTTTACAAGCTGTACAGACCGTCTCCGTTAGTGCGGGCGTACGGACTTGAAAAGGCGCTTGACACTCCCGCCGAAATCTACTACAAATTCGAGGGCAACAACACCTCGGGCTCGCATAAGCTAAACTCTGCGGCGGCTCAGATTTACTACGCAAAAAAGCAGGGACTTACTGCCGTGACCACCGAAACCGGCGCGGGCCAATGGGGCACGGCTCTCTCTATGGCGGGCGCGTACTTCGGTATGAAGGTCAAGGTCTATATGGTCAAGGTCTCGTACGAGCAGAAACCCTTCCGCCGCCACGTTATGAACGTCTACGGCGCGGACATCTTAGCTTCCCCCTCCGATACCACCGCGGTCGGCAGAAAAATTTTAAGCGAGCACCCCGCGACGGGCGGTTCTCTCGGGTGCGCTATCTCAGAGGCGGTCGAAGCCGCCGTATCAGACTCTACGCACAAGACGAGGTACGTTTTGGGTTCGGTACTCGACCAGGTGCTACTGCATCAGTCCGTAATAGGTCTGGAAACAAAGACCGCACTCGACAAATTAGGTAAAAAAGCGGATATAATTATCGGTTGCGCGGGCGGCGGCTCCAACCTCGGCGGACTTATCGCGCCGTTTATGGCTGAAAAACTCCAAGGCAAAGCAAATCCGGAGATTATCGCAATCGAACCCGCCTCCTGCCCCTCGTTGACGCGCGGTAAATACCGCTACGACTTCGCGGACACGGGCAAAATCTGTCCGCAGGCTAAAATGTACACCCTCGGTTGCGACTTTATTCCAAGTCCCAACCACGCGGGAGGACTGCGCTATCACGGTATGAGCCCGATAATTTCCAAGCTCTACGACGATAAACTGATGAGAGCGGCGACCTACACGCAGAGCGAAGTGTTCGAGGCGGCGGTCAGGTTTGCACGCATAGAGGGTACTCTGCCCGCCCCCGAGTCCGCGCACGCAATAAAGGGCGCTTTCGACGCCGCTTTGGAGTGCAGACGGACTGGCGAAAAGAAGGTTATCGTATTCGGACTTACGGGTACGGGTTACTTCGATATGAAGGCTTACGACGAGTACATGTCGGGAAGAAT
>CAYMUQ010000075.1:0-4712 GCA_964393805.1 uncultured Clostridia bacterium | reverse complement strand
CGGCGTTCCGCCGCGGGGCTATTTTATTAGTTCGTTGTATTACAATGTTTCGCGGAAGCCCTTGCCTAAAATCTCGAACGCGTCGGTTATAATTACGAAGGAAGTGGCGTCAATCTTTTTGACGTTGTATTTAAGCTTCAACGCCTCGCCGCGCTTGCACACGGTAATCATAACCGTCTTTTCCGCGCCAGTATAGCCGCCGGTTGCCTTGTAGCTCGTGTAGTCGCGCTTCATTATACCCGTAATGTACTTGCCTATCTCGTCGGGCATAGTCGTAATAATCGTGATATATTTGGTCTTGCCGATATTGTCGATTACGCCGTCGATTATAAACGCCTTCGAGAACAGACCGAGTATAGAGAACAGACCCGCCTGTACGCCGAAGATAAAGAAGGTCGAAAACGCAATTGCCGAGTCGGTTAAAAGGAGCGCCTTGCCCGTGTTTATTTTGGTAAACTTCTTTAAAATAAGCGCGACTATGTCCGTACCGCCCGACGACGCCTTGCAGTTGAACATTATCGCACTGCCTATGCCCGTTAAAAGCATAGCGTACACGAGTTCCATCAAAGGCTGGTTCGTAAGGGTACAGGAAATCAGTTCGCCCGCTTCGTTAAGCTGTTGCACCGTGCCGGGAATAATATTTAGCGGTAAAAACTCTTCCAGCAAAAAGTTTTCGAGCGAGTACATCAGCGAACAGAAAATAGTGCGGACGGTACAGCCCTTGCCGAGGAATATAAAGCCGATTATAATCAGCGCGGCGTTTATAATCATAACGAGGGTGGACTGATTTAAAATGGTGTACTTTGCAATTATTATCGCAATACCGCTGACACCGCCCGTCGCAAAGTGGTTGGGCGCCTTAAAAAAGTACACGCCCGCGGCAACCAAAATCGTTCCGAGCGTCATAAGCAGATAGCTGATTATCTCGCTTTTAACCTGTTTTTTAGTGGGCTTAGTCCACTTTTTTTTGGGCTTTTTTCCGCTTTCCTCAACCGCGGCAGGCTCTGCCGCAACGGGTTGGACGGACTGCTCTTCGGTTTGCGGCTTTTCGGTCAACTCTTCCGTAACTTTATCGTTTTCCGACATTAAATAAAAATCTCCGTAAAACTTAAAATATATTGCGTAAAAATATTAACATATATTTTTAATAATGTCAATGTGATAGTTAAATTGCATATTGACTTTACTGCCGTTTAGTGGTAAACTCAAAAGGTAAAGTAGGACATTTATGATTAACAGACAAGCGCTATTTACCGACGAAACGACGACCTTCAAAAAACCTTACGAACCCGCCTGCGGCGATAAAGTCACGCTGACTTTCCGTACACTTATAAACGACGTGCCCGCGGTCTACTGCATAATAAACGGCAGGGAACGCCGTATGAAAAAGCTCCGTACGCACGGCGAGACCTTCGACTTTTACGAGGTCTCCTTCGTCTGCGGTAAAAGTCCCGTTCACTATTATTTCAGACTGGACGACACGGACGACCAGGTGTTTTATAACCGCCTCGGCGCGGTGACTACCAATCAGGAAGAGTACGAGTTTTCCTTCGTCCCCGGACACAAGGTGCCCGACTGGGCGAAGGGCAGGGTATTCTATCAGATTTACTGCGACCGCTTCTGCAACGGTAATCAGGGCAACGACGTTCAGAGCAACGAATATTATTACACGGGCGGTCACTCCGTAAAGGAGTACGACTGGTTTGCGCCGCCTCAGCCGACAGACGTCAACCGTTTTTACGGCGGCGACTTGCAGGGCGTGGAGCAGAAGATTGACTATCTTAAAGAACTCGGAGTGGAGGCGGTCTATTTCAACCCGCTGTTCGTCTCGCCCTCTAACCATAAGTACGACACTCAGGACTACGACTATATAGACCCGCACCTCGCGGTGATAGAGGAAGATTTAGACCACTATATGCAGAACTGGGAGCATCACAACGGCTACGCTCCCAAATATATAAAGCGCGTTACCGACAAGAAAAACCTCGAAAAGTCCAACAAGTATTTCGCAGGTCTGGTCAAGAAGTTGCACGACAACGGTATTAAGGTCATTGTCGACGGCGTGTTCAACCACTGCGGTTCTTTCCATAAATGGCTTGACAGAGAGGGCATATATCTCAACAAACCCGGATATAAGAAGGGCGCGTTCCAGTCGGTGGACAGCCCGTACAGAAGCTATTTCAAATTCGATAAACCCAAGACGGCGGACAGCGAGTACGAGGGTTGGTGGGGATATAAGACCCTTCCCAAGCTCAACTATGAAAAGAGCGAAGAGCTGTGCGACAAAATCTTTCAGGTGGGCGAGAAGTGGGTGTCCGCGCCCTACAACGCCGACGGGTGGAGACTGGACGTCGCCGCCGACCTCGGACACAGCGAGAGGTTCAACCACAAGTTCTGGAAAAACTTCAAGGAGCGCGTGCGCACCGCCAATCCCGAAGCGTTCGTATTTGCCGAGCACTACGGCGACCCCTGCAAATGGCTCGAAGGCGGCGAGTGGGATTCGGTAATGAATTACGACGCGTTTATGGAGCCCGTCACCTGGTTTTTGACGGGTATGGAAAAACACTCCGCGTCGAGCGACTACGGCAAGCTCTACGACGGTAAGGCGTTCCTGGAAAACATATGGAAGAATATGGCGCGTATGCCGCGTCCCGCGCTCGACAGCGCGATTAACCAATTGTCAAATCACGACCATTCGCGTTTCCTCACGCGTACCAACCGCAGGGTGGGTACGCTCAAAACGGCGGGAAGCGCCGCCGCGGGCGAGGGCGTAGACAAGAGAGTTTTATATCTTGCCGTGCTTATGCAGATGACCTGGCCGGGAAGCCCCGCACTGTATTACGCGGACGAGGTCGGTCAGGTGGGCTGGACGGATCCCGACTGCCGCAGGACTTTCCCTTGGGGCAGAGAGGACTGGGAAGTCTACGGCGTGCATAAAGAGGCTATCGCACTCCGTAAAAAATTACATTGTTTGAAAATGGGCTCTTTAATGCCTATGGACGCGGGCAACGGCTACGTCGTCTATTCGCGTTTCGATATAGAGGACTGCGCCTTTATAGCGGTAAACGCGGGTGACAAGCAGATTTCGGTCACCGTTCCCGTCTGGCGCGTAACGGGTATGCGAACCGACAGCTTAGAGCTTTTGCATACCGTCGGCGCGGATTACGGCGCGTACGGTCAGAAGCTTGAAGTCAAGTACGGCAGAGCGGTTCTTACGATGCCGCCCAAGAGTGGGTGCGTCTATTTCAAGCGGTTTTCCGACAACGTGATAATAGACAGACAGAACGAAAAAGAAAATTAACGGGCGGTAAATAAAGCCGCACTATATTAACGACATATTATTCGGGGGGATAATTAAATGAAGAACGCATTTTTCGGTGAGCTTGACAGGTATCTGTTCCACCACGGCACGCACTACGAGCTGTACGAAAAGATGGGTGCACACATACGCAACATAGACGGCGTATGGGGCACTCACTTCGTACTCTGGGCGCCCAACGCAAGGGCGGTATGCGTAGTGTCCGACGGCAACGGCTGGACTCCCTGGAGCGACGTTATGGAAAAGGTGGACGACTCCATATGGGAGCTGTTCGTACCGGGTATGTGCGAGGGCGTAAAGTATAAGTACCTTATCGTCCGCGCCGACGGAAGCGAAGTCTATAAAATAGACCCCTACGAGTATGGTAGCGAAAAGCGCCCTGCGAACGCGTCGGTGGTCACAAACCTCAACGACTATCAGTGGGGCGACGGGGAATACCTCAAAGCGAAGAAGGGCGAAAACTATCTCGAAAAACCTATGGCGGTGTACGAGGTTCACCTCGGAAGCTGGAAGAAAAATACCGAAATGTGGTGGGACGAGGACCAGTATTTAGACTACCGCCGTCTCGCGCACGAGCTGTGCGAATACGTTCTGTATATGGGCTATACGCACGTCGAAGTTATGGGTATCTGCGAGTACCCGTTTGACCCGAGCTGGGGCTATCAGGTAACGGGATATTTCTGCCCGACCGCGCGCTACGGCTCGCCTCACGACTTTATGTATTTCGTCGACTATATGCACCAACACGGCATAGGCGTAATTTTGGACTGGGTTCCCGCACATTTCCCCAAGGACGAATTCGGACTTTCTAACTTCGACGGCACGCCGCTCTACGAGTACGCCGACCCTCTTCGCGCAGAGTACCCCGAGTGGGGAACGAAAGCCTTTGACCTCGGCAAGAAAGAGGTATCCAATTTCCTCATTGCCTCGGCGTTCTTCTGGGTAAACAGATATCACGTCGACGCGCTCCGCTCGGACGCGGTCGCGGCAATGCTCTATTCGAGCTTCGGCAGAAGCGAATGGCGCCCCAACAAGGACGGGGGGGATTGGAACCTCGAAAGCTTTGAATTTTTCCGTCACTTAAACAGCGTACTCCGTCAGCGCACGGACGCGTTCATAATAGCAGAGGACAGCTCGATAATAAACGGCATAACCGCACCCGCGAAGGACGGCGGCTTAGGCTTCGGCTTGAAGTGGAATATGGGCTGGATGAACGACACCCTCTCGTATATAAAGAAGGACCCCGTCTACCGCAAATATCACCACTATCTGATGACGCACACCTTCGAGTATATCTTCAACGAACACTATATGCTCGTTTTATCGCACGACGAAGTCGTGTACGGCAAGGGCAGTATGTACACCAAGATGCCCGGCTATCATTCGGACAAGC
>CAYMUQ010000074.1:0-4721 GCA_964393805.1 uncultured Clostridia bacterium | reverse complement strand
GCAAGACGAGCGGTAAGGGTCACAAAGGTCAGTGGGCGCGTTCGGGCGGCGGCGTTCGTCCCGGTTTCGAAGGCGGTCAGATGCCCCTCCACAGAAGAATACCCAAGAGAGGTTTCCACAATAAGTGGGCGACCAATTATCTCATCGTAAACCTTTCGCAGCTTGCATCCGTTCCCGCGGGTACGGTAGTAGACTACGATTACGTAGTTGCCAACAGTCTTACGAAGATAGTAAAGAACAACGGCGGACTTAAAGTTCTCGGCAAGGGCGAGGTAAAAGTAGCCCTTACCGTAAAGGCTGCAAAGTTCTCCGAGAGCGCAAAAGCGGCTATCGAGAAGGCAGGCGGCAAGGCGGAAGTTATCGGCGCAAAAGCCGAATAATCCGAAGTCCTACCGAAAATTCGGATAGGCGCAAGAGAGGTTTCAAATGTTCGAAACAATAAAAAATTGTTTTAAGAATAAGGAAATACGCAAGAAGATTTGGATAACCCTGCTTCTTCTCGTCATATTCCGTCTGGGTTGCTACATTCCCGTACCCGGCATTTCGCCCGATACGTTCAAGTCGGCAATACAGAACGTTTCCTTCCTGGAAATAATGTCGTCCATCTCGGGCGGCTCGCTTTCCAACGCGACGCTGTTTGCGCTTGGTATAAGCCCCTACATCAACGCCTCGATTATAATACAGCTTTTAAGCGTAGGTATTCCCGCTTTGGAAAGACTTTCAAAGCAGGGTGAAGAGGGCAGGAAGAAAATAGCTCAGATAACCAGAATAGTTACCATTCTGCTTGCAATCGCGCAGGCGGTCGGTATCATAGTCAATTTCGGTTTGACGGGCGAAGCGGGAAGCACGGCTATCAAGCTTCAGTATTTCGGTTACCGTGCAGACGGTTCGGGTATATCGGCTACGGCTGCCAAGTGGGTAGCGGGCATATTCCTTACCGTAATCTACACCGCCGGCGCAATGCTGGTTATGTGGATAGGCGAGAGAATAACCGAGTACGGTATATCCAACGGTATTTCACTTATCATCTTCATAGGTATAGTATCCACCGCGGGCGACGCGCTTGTCGGCAAATTCACCTCTGCGTTTACGGGCAACCCTTCCGTTTTATGGGAGATTTTAGGTTTCGTAATACTTACGGTGTTCGAGTTTGCGGCGATATGTGCGGTAGACTTGTCCGAAAGGCGAATACCCGTGCAGTATGCAAAGCAGGTCAAGGGCAGAAGAATGTACGGCGGTCAGTCGTCGGTAATTCCTATGCGTATATCGGGTTCGGGCGTTATGCCGCTCATATTCGCGTTTGCGATTATCTCGGTACCCGCAATGCTTGCAAGTCTGTTCTGGCCGGGCACACCGTTCGAAACGGGAGTTGCAACCTGGTTCTCGGGTAACTCGTCGAACTGGGCAGGTCAGTTCATATATATGATTGCGCTCTGCGTGCTCATATTCCTGTTTGCGTTCTTCTATGCGTCAATGCAGTTCAATCCCGACGACGTGTCAAGAACCATACAGCAGAACGGCGGCTTTATACAGGGTATCAGACCCGGCAAGCCCACGGCAGACTACTTAAAGAAAATCAACAACAGAATAACCCTGTTCGGAGCAATATACTTAACTATCGTCGCACTTATCCCCTCGATACTCGCGGTAATCTTATCCGCGGCGGGACTGTCGATAGACCTTATCTCGGTATTCTCCACTACGGGTATCCTCATAGTCGTTTCCTGCGCGCTGGAGCTCGACAAACAGTTGCAGTCGCAGATGATGATGAAGAACTACAAAAAGGGTTTCCTTAAATAATTATGAATATAGTTCTACTCGGAGCACCCGGTGCCGGTAAGGGAACGCAGGCAAGTCTCATAGAGGAAAAATTCAACCTCGTCCATATTTCGACAGGCGATATATTCAGAGCGAACATAAAGGGCGGCACGCCCATCGGTTTGATTGCCAAAAGCTATATCGACGCGGGCAAGCTCGTTCCCGACGAGGTCACCTGCGACATAGTCAAGGACAGACTGACCAAGGACGATATAAAGTGCGGATATATGCTTGACGGCTTCCCCCGCAACGTCTTTCAGGCGGAGGAGCTGGACAAGTTCGCAAAGATCGACCTGTGCATAAACATCGACGTCGACGTAAGTCTTTTGATGGACAGAATATGCGGCAGACGCGTCTGCTCGTGCGGAGAGAGCTATCATATAACGACGCTGGGCGGCGCTACGACCTGCAAGAAATGCGGCGGTCAGCTCTATCAGAGAGCGGACGACAATCCCGAGACGGTTAAAAGCAGACTGGACACTTACTTCAACCAAACTGCGCCGCTTATCGGATACTATAAAAATCAGGGCAAGCTGTTCACCGTGGAATGCGGAGATATGACCCCCGCACAGGTATTTGCCAAGATATCGGAAGAGCTTTCAAAATGGTAACCGTAAAGACCGAAGAAGAAATCGCGCTTATGCGCGAACCGTGCAGAATAGTAAAGGAAACCTTAGAGTACGTCGGCAAGCACATACGCGCCGGTATGACCACTAAGGATGTGGACGAAATGGTCTACAAGTACATTACTTTAAACGGCGGCGTTCCGTCCGAGCTGGGTTACTGCGGGTATCCCGCAAGCTCGTGCGTATCCGTAAACGACGTGGTGGTACACGGCATACCCGGCGACAGGATAATCGAGGACGGTGACATAGTCAGCGTAGACATAACTGCGGAGAAGAACGGCTTTCAGGGCGATGCGGCAAGAACCTTTATGATAGGCAACGTGTCCGACGAAAAGCGCAGGCTTGTAGAGGTCACTCAGGAGTGTTTCTTCAAGGCGATTGAAAATCTCAAGGCGGGCACGCCGCTGTACGATATAGGATACGCGGTGCAGACCCACGCCGAGAGCCACGGCTACGGCGTCGTAAGGGCGCTTACCGGTCACGGCATAGGCAGAGAGATGCACGAGGACCCATCGGTTCCGAACTACGGAAGAAAGGGCACGGGTATGCGGCTCAAAGCCGGTATGACCATATGTATCGAACCAATGATAAATATGGGCACCTATAAAGTATGGTTCGACAAGACGGACGGATGGACGGTGAGAACCAACGACGGCAAGCCTTCGGCGCACTACGAGAACACCGTGCTTATCAAAGAGGACGGAGTTGAAATTCTAACCCTTTGACGGGGGCGTATATGAAGATAGAAATGCCCGCAGAGGGTCAGCTTGCGCAAAGCTTACAGGGGCGCGACAAAGATAAATATTATATTGTCGGCTCGGCGAGTGGCAACCGCGTAAATTTAGTGGACGGCAAGACGCGAAAGTTATGCAACCCCAAGGTAAAAAACTTGAAACACCTTTACTTTTCGCCGATTAAGGCGGAGATAACAAAGGACGGGGCATACGACTGTAACGTCGCACGGTTTTTAAAGGAACAAAGCTTATTAAAAGGTAAATCGGAGGACTAAGGTTTTGTCTAAGGACGACGTAATAGAGACCGAAGGCAAGGTAATTGAGTGCCTGCCTAACGCAAATTTCAAAGTTCAGCTTACAAACGGATACGTAATCACGGCGTACATTTCGGGTAAGCTTCGTCTCAACTATATAAGAATTATAGAGGGCGACAGCGTAAAAATCGAGATGAGCCCGTACGATTTGACCAGAGGACGCATCACCTGGAGAAGCAAGGGTTAAGGCGTCGGAGCAAGATTTATACAAATTTATTAGGAGTAAACGACAATGAAAGTAAGACCTTCAGTAAAGCCTATGTGCGACAAGTGCAAGGTTATAAAGAGAAACGGCAAAGTAATGGTTATCTGTTCCAAGAACAAGAGCCACAAGCAGCGTCAGGGCTAATCTCTGCCGCAAACTAAGGTAAAAATCAGGCTTTTTATCTCATTTTGCGTAAAATCATATAATTTTTTAATTGATTTTCGTAAAAGTGTTGTGTTATAATGTTCAATGCACAATTTCGGCAAAAGTAGCCCAATGCGCGCAAAAATGCGGGTAAAGGGGCGTACTTTTCCGTCTTTTTGCGTTTTAAAATGCGACACGGATTGCGGTAAAACGCGCATTTTTACCTCGATTATGAAAATAATTTTCAGCCTTTAACGCGCGGGCACATTCCAAATTTTTAGCGCCGCGCCGAAGGTTGGGTAGACATATATACAAAAATAAAAAATTTTCAGTTAATTAAACGGAGGAGTTAATTCTATGGCACGTATTGCCGGTGTAGATTTACCCAGAGAGAAGAGAGTAGAGATAGGCTTAACCTATATATACGGTATAGGTCTTGCTACCTCCAAGAAGATTCTTGCCGCAACGGGCGTGAATCCCGACACGAGGGTAAAGGACTTGGACGAAACGACGGTGTCCAAGCTCAGAGAGTATATTGACCACAATATAAGGGTTGAGGGCGAACTTCGCTCCGAAGTATCCCTTAACATAAAAAGACTTATGGAAATCGGTTCTTACAGAGGTATCAGACACAGAAAGGGTCTGCCCGTAAGAGGCCAGTCCAGCAAGAGAAACGCGAGAACCAGAAAGGGTCCTCGCCGTACGGTAGCCAAGAAGAAGGGCGCGAAGTAATCGGGAGGCGTAGAATAAATGGCAGCAACTAAGAAAACCGCCACGGCCGGCAGAAAGCGTAAAGAGCTTAAAAAGGTCGATAAAGGACAGGTACACATTCAGTCATCTTTCAACAATACTTTGGTGACGGTAACCGATATGCAGGGCA
>CAYMUQ010000073.1:0-4728 GCA_964393805.1 uncultured Clostridia bacterium | reverse complement strand
GCAGACCGCCCTTGTAAGGTCCTATTGCACTGTTGAACTGAACGCGGTAGCCCTTATTTACGTGAACTTTTCCTGCGTCGTCAACCCAGGGTACTCTGAACATTACCACTCTTTCGGGTTCTACAAATCTTTCGAGCAGTCCCGCCTTCTGATATTCGGGGTGAGCCTCAACTACGGGCTCGAGCGAAGTCAGAATTTCGGTCGCCGCCTGATGGAATTCAGGCTCGTTGGGATTGGTCTTTTTAAGATTTTCCAAAACTTCTTGTACGTATGACATAATTAACTCCTTAAATCTAATTTGATTTTATGTCTGCATTTTAGCATAAAACCTTAAATTATACAAATTTTATTCAGTAATTTATGCTTCATTATTTTTTATGATAATTATAAGATTTGCTTATATGCAAAGCGCCCGCGGCGAATGCCGCGGGCGCATTTTTTAATAAGTTTTTACGTTATTATTTTTATAAGTCGTGAAGGTTATCATATAACCGTTGGTTTCGGTCGGCTCAGCCGAATAAACAAGTTGAAAGTCGGGATTTTTATCGAGGTTTTCAAAGAACGAGTCCGCGTCTCCCACAGCGTCAACCTTGGTAACCAGCACCTCGTCGCAATACGGAAGTAACGTTTTGTATACCTTTGCGCCGCCGATAACAAAGACTTTGTCTTTGTCGTACTTTTTGATTTCGGTAAACAGTTCTTCGAGACTGCGTACGACTATTAAACCGTCTCTTTCCTCTTCGGTTTTCGACAGCACGATATTTATTCTGTCTTTTAAAGGCTTGCCGCCGGGAAACGACCTTAGGGTATTACCTCCCATAACTACGACGTTACCCGTAGTCGTCTCTTTAAAAAATTTCATATCAGCGGGAATACGGAACATAAGTCCGTTTTTCTTGCCTATCCCCCACTCTCTGTCGGCGTGTAAAATAGCCTTCATTATTCAGCCACCGGGATATCGTATTTTTTAGAATTGTATTTATAATCAACGAGCTTGAAGCTGTCAACCGTAAAGTCATAGAAATTCTTGACGTCGGGGTCTATTTCAAGCCTGGGAGCTTCAAACTGCTCCTGCCCTATTATTTCCTTTACCGTTTCAACGTGTCTGTCGTAAATATGGGCGTCCGCAATGACGTGTACCAGTTCGCCGACTTTCAGGTTTGAAACCTGCGCGAACATATGCATAAGCACCGCGTACTGCACTACGTTCCAGTTGTTTGCCGTAAGCATATCGTTCGAACGCTGGTTCAAAATGCCGTTCAGCGTGTCCCCCGACACGTTGAAAGTCATAGAATACGCGCAGGGATATAAATTCATTTCGTGCAGGTCGGCAAAATTATAAATATTGGTTAAAATTCTGCGGCTTGCGGGATTGTGCTTCAAATCGTACAACACTCTGTCAACCTGATCGAACTCACCTTCTTTGTACTTGTTTTTTACGCCGAGCTGATAACCGTAGGCTTTGCCTATACTGCCGTTTTCGTCCGCCCATTGGTTCCAAATCTTCGAGTTGAGTTCTTTTATGTTGTTACTCTTTTTCTGCCATATCCAAAGAAGCTCGTCCACGGCGGATTTAAAAAAAGTGCGTCGTATCGTCAGAATAGGAAATTCCTTGCTTAAATCGTAGCGGTTGACTATACCGAATTTTTTGACGGTGTGCGCGGGCGTACCGTCGCTCCATTTAGGGCGCACGTCGAGATTTGTGTCCCACACACCGTTATCCAAAATATCGTGCATATTATTTATGAAAATCTTGTCCGCAACGCTCATACTCATTCCTCCGTGTTTCAAATATTTTATCATACAGAAAAGTCGTAGTCAACAAAATAACGAAAACGCTCAGTACAGTTTTATATTTATTATGCAGTCGCAGACGGCAACCTGCAGACGGCGGACGTCATGGGATAGAATGTACCCTTCGGCAACGTCGTCGCACTCCGCAATGAGAGCGGAAAGCTCGGACGCAAAACAGTTTGCTCCGTTTAAACGGAGCAGGCTGTTAAGATTGGTCTTTACGTCGGTAAGAATTGATTTCGCGCCGTTCTGACTTTGCGTCATAGCGTCGAGCGAATTCGCAAGGTCGTAGCATATCTTCGATACCGACAACAAGGTATTAAGATTTCCCTGATACTTTTCAGCATATTTTTTCGCCGCGCCCCTGAGTTTATAGTCGTCTCTTTCCACCTTCACAACCGTACACGCAAGTCCCTTTTTATTGAGCGAAGCGCACACGGTTTCGGCGTCGGTCTCCTTATAATAACAAGAAACGGTGACGTAGTATTTTTCGTTACAGGAGACGACGTAGCCCGCGCCGCCGTAGCTTTGCACGACCGACGACATTGAGCTTGCGGAGTGCGCATCCTTGGGCGAGTCGTAGCAGACGTAATAAAAGGTCGCCTTAAAACTCAGTTTTTTATCCGCAGAGGGCACGAGACAGCAGACGAGAATTACCGCCACCAGCGCAATACAAACGCCGATTATCACTTTGACGCGTAGCTTTGTACAAAATATCATAGTCTATTTTATTTAAAACTATCGTGTAAAATGAAAAAAGCGGCAAATCTGCCGCCTCTTCTATACCGGGTAAATAAAGCGTTTGTTTTCGGTCAGCTCCTTTTTGTACCTTTCGACGTACCGTTTAGCCAACACTAAATTCTGGTCGGAATAATTTCCGCACTCCTCGGGCTTCGCACCGGGAATTTCACCTGTAAAATTTATGATAAAATCACACGTTTTCAAAATGAGCGGATAGACGTCCTCGCTAATCAAGTCACCGAACATAATAAGATAGCACCCCGTGCGGCAACCCATAGGTCCGAAATAGACCACGTCCTCTTTTTCTTCGGAATTTCTTAAAAAGGTTGCGGCAAGATGCTCTATCGTATGCAGTGAAGCGGTATCTAAAACGGGTTCCCTGTTCGGCGCGGTGAAGCGCAAATCGAAGGTCGTAACCGTGCAACCGTCCTTTTTATCCCTACGGGATACGTAAAGTCCGGGCAACAAATTCAAGTGATTTATTTTAAAACTTTCTATCCTTTCCATATAATGAATTATATTACAAAATTATTATTTTGTAAAGTAAGTTAAAATAACTTGCCTATTTTATAACTTGTGCTATAATTACACTCGTTTAAAAAGGACGTTTGCAAAAGATGATTGCCACGATTATCATTTCGGTTCTGACCTGCGCCGCTCTCGTTGTATGCGTTTTGGTCAAGCCCGAAATAGGCATTAAAAAATTTAATCTGCCACTTTACCCGTTGGTCGCCGTCGTAGGAGCGGTTGCGATAATTGCAATTACTCCCGTTACGGTTGCCGACTGCTGGCATAAAATTACGGGCGGAGGGTCGATAAACCCTTTAAAAATTTTAACTCTTTTCATTTCGGTCACCGCGATTTCGGTATTTTTGGACGAGGTCGGTTTCTTCGAGTTCCTCGCCTGTAAGGTACTTAAAAGCGCGGCAAAAAGCAGAATTAAGTTGTTCTCGCTTTTATACGTTACGGTTGCCGTACTGACTGTTTTTACGTCTAATGACGTAATTATTCTGACTTTTACCCCCTTTATTCTGTATTTTTGCAGGAACGCGCAGATTAAACCTCTGCCCTTTCTTATCGCCGAATTCGCCGCCGCAAATACCTGGAGTATGACGCTTATAATCGGCAACCCGACCAACGTCTATCTCGCCACCGCCGCAGGCATAGGCTTTACCGAATATTTTACGGTTATGGCAGTACCCACTCTATTCTCGGGAATTGCTACCTTTGCGGTTTTACTGCTACTCTTTTATAAACAGCTTAAAGAGCCGTTATCTTTACAGGGTGAAATTATACCCGCCCGTATTAAGGATAAGCCCCTTTGCATAGTCGGACTTTGTATGTTGGGCATATGCACAGTCGGTCTTGCCATAAGCGGCTACCTGCCTGTAAATATCGAGATGTGGGTCGTATGCGCCTCTTGCGCTGGGCTTCTTATATTGACCGTACTTTTGATATGCGCTATCCGCAGAAAAAAGCCGAGAGAGCTTGGTAGAACTCTTATAAGAGTTCCCTGGCAGCTTATACCCTTCGTTCTCGGTATGTTTATTATCGTGCTTGCGCTCGACAAATCGGGAGTTACCGCGTATATTGCCGACGCGCTTTCTTTTAACGAGCTTTGGGAGTACGGGGCTTGCTCGTATCTTGCCAGCAACCTGGTGAACAATATTCCTATGAGCGTGCTATTCTCTTCTGTAATAAGCGCGGGACAAGCAGGCAAAGCGGCAGTCTACGCAACGGTAATCGGGTCAAATCTGGGAGCACTGCTCTCCCCCGTCGGAGCGCTTGCAGGGATAATGTTTTCGTCCATTACCAAAAAATCGGGAGAAAAGTTTTCCAACTTCGATTTTATAAAATACGGCAGTATAGTATCCGTTGCGGGACTTGCCGCCGCATTGTCGGGTCTTATGATTTTCGTATAAAGCAAGTTAAAACAAAAGCCCTTTGACTTCTCGTCAAAGGGCTTTTTTGGAGCTACTGACCAGATTTAGCCGAAACCCCTAAAGGGGTCCCCTCGGCTAAGCGTCGGGCTTACGCCCTCGCGCGAACCGCAGTTCTCTTCTTAAATCAGTAACAAAATACAAGGACGGCAAAAACCGTCCTTGCATTTTGGAGCTACTGACCAGATTCGAACTGGTGACCTGCTGATTACGAAACAAAACTGAACTTTGAATTAACTTTTTTGGGGGCGTG
>CAYMUQ010000072.1:0-5052 GCA_964393805.1 uncultured Clostridia bacterium | reverse complement strand
GGAGAGATGGCAGAGTGGTCGAATGCGGCGGTCTTGAAAACCGTTGATGGGCAACTATCCGGGGGTTCGAATCCCTCTCTCTCCGCCAAAAACAGCGGGGCACTAAACGTGTCCCGCTATTTTTGTTAGAGGGTAGCAAGAAACTCCGCGGTGCGCGCGAGGCAACGAAGTTGCCGACGCTTTGCGCAAATGCGCAAAATCCCTCTCGGCTAGGAGCAGTTCCTGCGACAAGCCGTTGCCGTATTCAGTTTTCAGCTTAAATCGCTACAGAAAAAGACTACGGCTTCCGTCGTAGTCTTTTTCTGTTTCTCGGTCTATTTTGGGCATATTTGAGAAAATGAAGAGTTGCAATAACTTCTTATTCTTGTTATAATTAATAAAGAGGTATAAAAACAACAAGGAAAAATACCAATGAATAAAACTCAAATCTATCAATTTATTTCAGAACAGAAAACGGCGTTTATTGCTTCCGTCAACGAACAAGGTTATCCCGTAGTCCGAGCTATGCTTGCTCCGAGAAAAATAGAGAATAACGAAATCTATTTTTCGACAAACACTTCATCAAACAAAGTCAAACATTATATGGCTAATAATAAAGCGTGTATCTATTTTTACAAGCGGGGCAAATTCAAGTATCAGGGCGTTACAATAATCGGCGATATGGAAGTTTGCACCGACCAGGAAACCAAGGACGAAATTTGGCGTTTCGGCGATAAAATATTTTACAAGCAAGGAGTTACCGACCCCGACTATTGCGTTTTGAAATTCAAATGCAAAACCGCCGAATACTATTGCGACTTCAAAGTTGAAACTATTGAACTTTAATTTTCTATTCGTATATCGACCTATAAGAACGACATTCTTATAGGTCTTTATTTATATTTTTGCATTCCACTTCTACGCCATACCGTTCCAGCAATTCAAAATACTCTTCAAATCTATGCAGCCGAATAGGCATTAAAATATTATTGTCAAAGTAAAGAATAAGCGCGGGAGTGATATCTTTATATTTTTCTACGACCTCCGCTTTAACGCAATGTCCGCTCTTAATCAGACCTTGCGCTTTCGCGTGATAATTAAAATAAGCCATATAAAAATTCTGCCCCAAAATTGTTTTTATATAATTAAAGCTATGTTCGCCAAATCGACGAAATAGTTTCGGTTGCCTTTTCAGCGTAAAATTGATATAATAATTTAAAATAAGTAACTAGGAACATTCAGATGATTTTCAATACTTACGGAAATAAAAATAATAAGGCAGTTTTGTTAATTCATACGCTGTTCACAAACGCAGACTTTTTCAGTCCCATAAGAGATTTTCTTGCACATGACTACTTTGTTATAACTCCGACGTTATCGGGGCATTACGAAAATTCCGTCTTTATTTCAACATCTGATGAAATAAGACAAATCAAAGAATTTTTAACCGCAAACGCAATCACATCTATATACGCTATTGCGGGATTTTCTCTCGGTGGAAATATTGCATATGAACTTTTTAGCCAAAACTCGGAAATGTTCGAAAAAGCAATTTTCGATAGTGCCCCGCTTTTTAATTTTCCGAACTTTATAAAAAATCATTATCATAAAAGTTACTCCAAATGCTTACAAAAAATCAAATCGGGTAAGTATGACGCCGCAGAAGAATTAAATAAATATTTTAACGGTATGGGAGAATATCAAAAAGATATTGCCCCTACGGTATCTGACGAAAGTCTTAAAAGCCTTGTCGGAAGTTGCTTTAATACAAAAGTTTATAAGTTACCCGAAAGCCAATTGAAAAAAGTTACGTTTATTTACGGCAATAAAGATATTGCACGGCTATGCAAAACTCGTTTAAAACATTATCGTATTCATAAAATGAAAGGTTACGGACACTGTGGCTTTTATAGAGAAGCTCCTATTGAATGGGTAAAACAATTCATATAACCGTAAATATGTATAGATACCACTTTCCTTTCGGCATTGTGTAATATAATAATTATAGGAGACTTTATGGAAGATTTTAAAGACTTACGAATAGTCGACAACTTTTATCAGACCTCGGCGTTTTTCCCTATGCCTACCATTCTCGTCGGAACGGTATCGGAAAACGGACAGACCAACCTCGGCGCATACTCGCTTTGCTTCCCCTACTACGTTGCGGGAAAAGACTACTACGCTATGATTTTGGAATGCCGCAACAGCTCGAACACTGCACAGAATTTACTGCGCACGAAAAAGTGTTCCTTAAATTTCATACCCGACGACCGCAAGTATTTCAAGGAAGCCGTAAGGCTCGGTTTCCCCGGCGATACTACGGAAGAGAAGATGAAAAACTGCCTTTTCACTTTAAAGGACAGTCCCTTGGGCAGTGACAGACCGAAGATTTTGCAGGAGGCGTTTCAGGTCTTTGAGTGC
The DNA here is from genome assembly GCA_964393805.1 of uncultured Clostridia bacterium. GTDB lineage: Bacteria > Bacillota > Clostridia > Christensenellales > Borkfalkiaceae > Coproplasma. The sequence continues at coordinate 2,652 of CAYMUQ010000072.1, read as the reverse complement.
ACCTGGGACGACGGCTTGGAGGACGCGTTCAAGGATAAGGCGGGTAAGCTTGAAGGGTACGAACCGCCTTACAGAAACTTTAACGGAATAACCAGCAAATTCGGCGCGCACTTCATTTTGAAAATCGATAAAATCTATATGAAGCCGAAATACTACGACGCGATAATAAACGGCGTATCGGCGAAAGGCTTTCCCAAGGTCCCCGTGGACTACGGCTACCGCGACAGCACGAACTTCTGGTATTCTAAGTCCGTCAAACCAGTACCCGAGAAAATTCCCGAAAAAGAGGGCGACGTAAAGTCGGTAATATATGCGGCGGAACGCATCGACCCCGCGGTAAAGTTTACTACGGAAGCGTGCGCAAGGCTCGTAAAAATACCGCGCATATTCTTAAAAGCCGCGCTTACGCAAATGGTCGAAATCGCAAAAGAAGAAGGCATCTCTCTCATTGACGAAGCCGCGCTCGAAATTATAAACGACAAGCGCCGCAAAGAGAAAAAGAGGTAACTTATATGGCAACTACTATCGATTTTATTGAATTCGTGTGCGAACAAATCCGCGGCGATTATGCGGTGCGATATAAGAAAATGTTCGGGGACTATATGGTTTACGTAAACGATAAACCTATACTCCTCGTATGCGATAACTGCGTTTACGTTAAAAAGTTGCCGCAGGTCGAAAGCCTTATGTGCGATGCGGAAACGGGAATACCCTACGACGGTTCGAAAGAGCATCATATTTTGGATATAGAGAACGCCGAACTGGTTGAACAGGTTATCCCAATTCTGGAAAGCGTTACCCCCCTACCCAAAAAGAGAAAATAATAAAAGCGGCAGGCTCGCAAGCCTGCCGCTTTTAAATTGCTTTTTAACTTTACTATTACTGTTTCGAGACGTTCGCCCCGTAGAGAGCGGAAACGTCGTCGGAGAACTTTTTCATTTTGGAACAGCTCTTCAAATTTATACCGTCCTCGTACTCGTCCAGTTTTTTAATCTGTTCGCGGGACAGTTTCTCGGGCACGTCAATCTCAACCGTAACGTACAGACTGCCCGTTCCGTTTACGGTCTTTACGCCCTTTCCCTTAATCTGGAACCTCGTGCCGCTTGCGGTGCCTGCGGGAATAGTCAGCTCGTGCATTTCGTCAATGCCGGGCACTTTGATTTTACCGCCGACGCAAGCCGTTTTAAAGCTTATGGGCACGGTTACAGAAAGGTCTTTGTCCTTTCTTACGAGAAGCTTATGCGGCTCTATGCGGAAGTAAACGTACAAGTCGCCGCACTCTCCGCCGTTGCCGCCCGCCTGACCGTAGCCGCGCTTTCTGAGCGAGCTGTCGCTGTCCACGCCCGCGGGTATGTTTATGTTTATTACAGTCTGTCTGCGGTTGTAGCCCACTCCCTTACACTCGGGACAGCGTTCGGTAATTTTCTTACCCGTACCGCCGCACTCGGGGCAGGCGCCAACCTGTATGGTACGCCCGAATATGGTGTCTTGCTGATACCTTACTCTGCCAGAACCGCCGCACTTTGAGCAAGTCGAATACGCCGTACCGTTCTTTGCGCCGGTACCCGAACACGACCTGCAGGGCTCGTTTCTGAAATAGCTTATCTCTTTTGAACAGCCCTTTATCGCGTCGAGGAAAGACAGCCTTACGGTCTGTTCTATATCCGAACCTCGAGGGCGCGCGCTCTGTCCGCTCTGTCTGGAAGTAAAGCCGCCGAAACCGCCGAACATAGAGGAAATTATATCCTCGAAGCCGCCCATACCTCCGCTGCCGCCGAAACCGCCCATACCGCCGCTCATACCGGGGTGGTCGAGTTCGAAGTCGTACTGTTTACGCTTTGCTTCGTCCGACAGCGTTTCGTTGGCTTCGTTTATTTCCTTGAACTTTTCCGCGGCAGACGCGTCGCCCGGATGGAAGTCCGGGTGATACTGCTTGGCAAGCTTTCTGTATGCCGATTTTATCTGGTCGGGTGTCGCGTTCCTGTCGACGCCCAACGTTTCATAGTAATTCTTCTTTTCTGCCATAGTTTATTATAAGTAGTCAAAACAGTTTTAAGTATTCCCCGCCGCCTGAAAAATTCGTTTGCGTTTTAAACGGGTTTGCAGCGCACGGCTTCCCGCCGTGCGCTGCAATAAAACCATTCGCGTTTTATTGATGCTGATTGAACTCGGTGTCGTCGGGATTTCCGCCGTTACCGCCGTTGCCGTCGGGATTTCCGCCCGCCTGCTGATAGAGCTTTGATACTACGGGAGCAACTTCTTTTTGAAGCTCCTCGAACGCCGCCTTAATTTTTTCGTTGTCGCCGCTTTCAAGCTCGGTCTTTGCCTTTGCGCAGGCGTCCTCGAGAACTTTCTTATCCTCGTCGGTGAGCTTGTCGCCCGCCTCTTTCGCGGTCTTTTCAACCGAGTCGATAAGACCTTCCAAGTTGTTCTTGTTGTCGATGGCTTCCTTGCGCTTTTTGTCCTCTTCCGCGTATCTCTCGGCGTCCTTTACCGCCTTGTCGATTTCGGAGTCGGACAGGTTGGTCGAAGCGGTTATGGTTATATTCTGGCTCTTGCCCGTGCCCAAATCCTTTGCGGTAACGTTTACTATACCGTTTGCGTCAACGTCGAAGGTTACCTCTATCTGAGGAACTCCTCTGGGTGCGGGAG
>CAYMUQ010000071.1:0-5425 GCA_964393805.1 uncultured Clostridia bacterium | reverse complement strand
TCTTTTCGAGCTTAACCATTCTCTCGATACGCGAGCGGATAGTCTTGAAGTTGGTAAGAGTACCGCCGAGCCAACGCGAATTGATATAGTACATTCCGCAACGCTCAGCCTCTTCCTTGATGGCGTCCTGAGCCTGCTTCTTGGTGCCGACGAAAAGTACCGTCTTGCCCTCTTTCGCGCTCTCGCATACGAACTTGTAAGCCTCTTCTACGAGACCTACGGTAAGTTGCAAGTCGATAATGTGAATATCGTTTCTTGCCGCATAGATGTACTTGCCCATCTTGGGGTTCCACTTTCTGGTCTGGTGACCGAAGTGTACGCCTGCCTCGAGGAGCTGTTTCATAGTGATAACTGCCATATAAAACCTCCGTTAAACCTCCCCGTAAACGCATATTTTAGGACTGTTATGCGGAAATTCAAAGATTTTTTCCGCCACGGGCAGTCCGCCTTACGGGTGTGAATTTTTATAGCTTTGGTATTTTAGCATAAATATTTTTAATTGTAAAGCAAAAAACCGCGTATTACCGCCGTATTTTACCGTTAAAACGAAAAGGGCGCGCAAAAAAATGCGCGCCCTAATCAAAGCAAATCGTTTAATGCGTTTTTTAACTTATTCCTCTTCGTCCTCGTTCTGCCACGCTTCGAATACCTCGTTTAAAAGCTTTTCGTCGTCGATGGTTTCGAGGTTTTCTTTTCCGTCGTAACCCAAAATTACGACTTCGTCGTCGGGTATCTCGTCCGTAGCCTCGGCGGGAAGAAGCAGAACGTACTGCTTGCCCTTATACTCGGTAACGTCGAGCTGTCTGAATTTTATTACCTTTCCGTCCTCGTCTACAAGCTCTATAATTGCCTCTTCTTCGTCGATTTCGGGTACGTTGTTTTCGTCCATATTTTTCACCTCTTGATTATTTGCCGTAATAGTTACAGGCGTTACGGCTGATTTCGCCTAATTCTTTGCAGATATCCGTCGAGTATGTTCGCGGCGGCGAGCGCGTCGACGTAGTTTTTGCGCTCCTCCCTTCTCTTGCCCTCGGCAATTAAAGTTTCGTGCGCCATTTGGGTCGTGAACCTCTCGTCCTCTAAAACCACGGGCACCTTAGACTGACTTTTAAGTTCCTCTATAAACCGTGTGGTCTTTTGTGTCTGAACCGACTCGCTTCCGTCGAAGTTTACGGGAAGTCCGCAGACTATCACGGTTGCGCCCTTTTCCTCCGCAGTCTTTAAAAGCGCCGCAATATCCTCTTTGAAGTTCTTGCGGTGATAGGTAAACGAGGGGAGCGCGTAGGTATTGAACGGGTCGGATACGGCAACGCCTATGCGCTTATCGCCTATATCGAACGCCACGTATCTTTCCACCGCCTTACCCCCTTTTGCTATCCAGTATATTATAGCACGCCCGTTTTCGGTTTACAAGTACTTTTTGGAAATATAGAACGCGGGGCGCGATTTTTCAATCGCGCCCCGCGTCTTTCGGCGATATTAAGATTACTCCTGACCGCCGTTTTCGTCCTGAGACTGATCGCCGCACTTACAGCCGCTTTCGCCGAGCTTTTCGTCGATATACTGTTCCGCCTTCTTCATCATTTCTTGCTGATTTTTCTTGACGAGATTGCGGAGCTTGCAGTTATTGGCTACCAGTATCGCTCCGCCCGCCATACCTACGGCGAGCCCTAATAAGAACTTTTCCATTTTCCACCTCTTTAAGCAGTCCGCATTTTTGCGGCTTTCCGCTTAATGACAGTATGGGGAAAGTGTAATTATTTATGACTGTAAATTTTTTACTTGCAGTCTAAGAAGATAGTTTTCGTCGTTAAGCCTCTTGATTATAGCAAGCAGTCTGTCGTTCTCCTGCTTTAAGGAAGCGTTCAGCTCGTCGTAAAGGCTGTTTATCTTGTCCTCTATCTGCTTTCTGCCGACGTCGTCCACCGAATAGCCCGCCTCCTTCATAAGGCGCTGTATTCTGTCGGGCTGTTTCGCCACGACGTTGCGGTATTTGTTCTGATATCTGAGCATAAGCTTGTCGTCGCCGTTCGCAAGGTTCAAGACCGCCTTTCTTACCGATATACCCTTGCTCTTCTGCGCGAGAATAGCCTTTAATATCTTATCCGTCTCTTCGTCGGTAAAAGGACGCACGTCCTCCGCTTTAAGGTCGGTGCCCTGCAAAATGGCTCTTACCTCTTCGCTGTCACTGCTCTTTAAGAGCGCGTAGTAATAATTTCTTACGCTGCCCTTTGCTCTGCCGCTCTTTTTTGCATATTCCTCGAATATGCGGGTAAGCGTCTTGCCACGCGACTTACCCTCGCAAATGTACTTAACCAAACTCTCCGCTTCATCCTTCGTGTAGCCGTTTATCTTGTTCATAACGCCTCCTTGAAATTTGAATTACGGAATTGTTATTGACATAAAAAAATTTGCTTATACATTAAATAACATATGAGAATTTATTTCCTTTCGGCGTCGCCCGCGGCGCTTAAACTCAACGGCGCGTATATGGGCATAATCGACTGCTTCGAGCGTTTTGCGGACTTCGGAGACGACGAGCTTAAACGCGGCGTGTTCGCGGAAGCAATTCCGCAAGGGGCTTCGTGCGCGGTCGGCTTTATAATAAAAAACGACCTTTTCAAAGACCCGCCCGACTTTATAGACCTGTATTTAACCGACGGTGACGCGGTAGTGTTTATAAAAAAATATCCGCCCGCAGGCGGTAAGCTCGAAGTGCTTGCACAGCACTGCTTTAAGAGCGTGACCGCAACCCTGTTCACCGAGGGCGGCGGTATCTATCTCAACTGCGTAAACGGCGCAAGCAGCAGTTTATACGAGCTGTCGGCAAGCTTTAAAAAGGCTGAGTTTACGGAACATAAACTTTGCGGCTTCGACGTTCTCGTTTTGGCGGGCGAAGGCTGTATAGCCGTAATTTCGGACGGCGGCAAGCGCGTGTTCTACAACCCTGCCGAGAGCTGGTCGTGCGGCGATACCCTCACCGTAACGGTAAATTTCAATACCTGCGCAATGTGCAAAGCCGAATGCCGCTTTATATTCGACGGCGAAAAAATGACGCTCAAAGAGAGCGTTACGCGCGAATGCGCCGAACCGTCGCCCAAGGTCTTCCACTTCGCCTTCTTCGAGAGCGTACTGACAAAGGGCGATTTTAAAAAATACCTCTGCCCCGAGCTGTGCGAAAAGGCGGACGCGCTCCCCTCTTTTTTAGGTGAGTTTATCGACGTTACTATTCCGTACTCGCGCTTTTTCGAAAAGCACGGAGATATCCTTGCGGCGGGGCTCGTATACCCCGCGAAAAGAAATTTATTCGAAGTCAAGTATTTCGCGGTTGAACTGACCGACGGAAAAATCTCTAATATCTTCGAGGTGGAAAACTAAGAAAGCACCCTGCGGGGTGCTTTTAATTTATCACTTATTATCTTCTACGAATTTTTCCATAGCCTTAAAGGTTGCTTCGGAAATGCAGTGTTCCATTTCGCAGGCGTCTGCCGCCGCGTCGTCCCCGTTTACTCCGTGTAAAATCAGAAACCTGGTTATTACGCAGTGCATATTATACACCTTTTCGGCGTAGCTTCTGCCCTCGTCGGTAAGAGAAATGTGCAGGCCGTCGGTCTGTATATATCCCTTGCCCTTTAAAATTTTAAGCGCCTTTAACACGGCGGGCTGGGAAACGTTGAGTTTTCTTGCGACCTCTATCTGATGGACGTCTTTAAGCTCCTTCGAAAGAAGAAGTATCGCCTCGAGATAGTCCTCGCCCGATTGATTGTGCCTCATATGCAAACCACCTTATTCTTCGCCCGCTAAAAGCCGCTCGCGCTCTGCGACGGCAAGCGCCTCCACCATTTCGTCGATGTCCCCGAGCATAAAGTTGTCGATAGAAAAGAGCGACAGTCCTATTCTGTGGTCGGTTACCCTGCCCTGCGGGAAATTGTAGGTGCGTATTCTCTCCGACCTGTCGCCGCGTCCGACGAGCGATTTTCTCTGCGCGTCCTGCGCGGACTGGTTAAGTCCGTTGTAATAATCGTAAAGACGAGAGCGCAAAACCTTGTATGCCTTGTCCTTGTTTTTAAGCTGACTTCTCTCGTCCTGGCAGGTGACTACTATGCCCGTGGGAAAGTGCGTCAGTCTTATCGCCGTTTCGGTCTTGTTTACCTTCTGACCGCCCGCGCCCGACGAACGGTAGAAGTCCACTCTTACGTCCTCGTCGCGGATTTCCACTTCCACGTCCTCGGCTTCGGGCATTACCGCAACCGTTGCGGTAGAGGTATGCACTCTGCCCTGCGATTCGGTTTCGGGCACGCGCTGTACGCGGTGTACGCCGCTCTCGAATTTGAGCTGTTTATAGGCGTCCTTGCCCGTAACGTTGAAAACTATTTCCTTTATGCCGCCGAGCTCGGTGGCGTTTTCGTCTACTACTTCTATCTTCAAACGGTGCTTTTCGCAGTAGTGGATATACATTTGATACAGCTCCGCCGCAAATAAAGCCGCCTCGTCGCCGCCCGCGCCGCCGCGGATTTCCATAATGCAGTTTCTGTCGTCGTTCTTGTCCTTGGGAAGAAGTAAGATTTTGAGCTCTTCCTCGATTGCTTCAAGCTTTTTTCCGCATTCGAAAATCTCGTCGTTTAGAAGCGACTTCATTTCGGGGTCGCTCTCGCTTTTCAACGCTTCCTCCGCCGCCGACTTATCGCTCTGCGTCTTTAAGTACTCTTCGTACTTTAAAGCGGTCTCTTGAAGTTCAGACTGCTCCTTTGCAATTTTGGTCCACTCCGCACTGCCCGCGGGAATTGCGGGGTCGGAGAGCTTTTGCGTAAGCGATTTATATTTGTTGTATATGTCGTTTATTTTGGAAGTCATAGACCCGACCCGTAAATTTTATGTAATGTCAGAAAGCAATTTTAAGGAACCTGTCGACGCCCGATAAATCCTTGACTACCATAGCGTAATCCCTCTTTTCGAACAGTTTCAGAACGTCCGCCGCCTGACCTTCGCCGACCTCTAAAACGAGCATACCGCCGCGCACTATATAGCGCGAAACCTCGCGCGCCAGCCTGCGGTAAAAGTCCATACCGTCCTCTCCGCCGTCCAACGCGACGTGCGGTTCGAAATCTTTAACCTCGCTTTGAAGATTTTCGATATCGCCAGTCTTTACGTAGGGGGGATTGCAGATTATGAGGTTAAATCTGCCGTGTACCTTAGAAAACAAATCGCTCTGTACGAAGGTCACGTCCGCCGAGTTATAGTTAGCGTTTTCCTTTGCAAGCGACAATGCCGCGTCCGATATATCTGCGGCGTAAACCTGTACGCCTCTGCCCTGACAGTGCTTTGCAACCGACACGGCAATACAGCCGCTGCCCGTGCACATATCCAGCACCTTGTCGTTATCCTCTATAAGCCTTACAGCCTCCGAAGCGAGCATCTCGGTCTC
>CAYMUQ010000070.1:0-5439 GCA_964393805.1 uncultured Clostridia bacterium | reverse complement strand
AAGGAGAGGGGCTACAAGAGCGGCAGGTTCTCTTTCAACGTCGCGGGCGGCAGGTGCGAGCACTGTCAGGGTGACGGCATACTTCAAATTGCAATGCACTTTTTGCCCGATATATTCGTACCCTGCGAGGTGTGCGGCGGCAAGCGCTATAACCGCGAGACCTTAGAGGTCAGATACAAGGGCAAGTCCATTTCCGACGTGCTCGAAATGACGGTGGAAGAGGCTACCGAATTTTTCTCGCCCGTGACCGCCATATCACATAAATTACAGACGCTGTGCGACGTCGGACTGGGATATATAAAGCTCGGACAGAGCGCAACGACGTTGTCGGGCGGCGAGGCTCAGAGGGTAAAGCTTGCCACAGAGCTATCAAGGCGCGGCACGGGAAAGACTGTATATATTTTGGACGAGCCTACCACTGGTCTGCACAGCTACGACGTACAGAAGCTTGTAAACATACTTGCAAGACTGCGCGACGGCGGCAACACCGTCATCGTCATAGAGCACAATCTCGACGTTATAAAGACTGCGGACTGGATAATTGATTTAGGACCCGAGGGCGGCGATAAGGGAGGAACTATGATTGCCTGCGGTTCGCCCGAGGACGTCGCGAAATGCCCGCAGAGCTATACGGGGCAATTCCTTAAAACCTTACTGAACTGACGGTACGGGATAATAAGTAACAAAACAACTCTTTTTAAGAATACTTTGTTATTAAAGCTATTTTTAAAAGGAGTGTTTTTTTATGCCGAAACCGCTGATTGTCGACCAACCGTATCCCTCGTTGCAGTCACTTACCTGCGACCCGTATTCCGTCAGAATAATTTCTTCCGCATACTCGACGTCGTCGGGGGAGCTGAACGCAATATTGCAGTATATTTATCACTCGGTAAATTTCTCCTGTAAGGAGGACGAACAGCGCGCCGCGTTATTAAAGAGTATAGCCGTTGCCGAAATGAAGCACTTCGATATGCTTGCGGAGGCGCTGATAAGAATGGGCGCGGCGCCCGTTTACACTTCTCAGCCGCCCGCACAGTACAATTTCTATTCGACAAAATTCGTGGCTTATTCACGCACGCTCCGCAATATGATAGAGGACGACATAATGGGCGAAAAATACTCGATATACGTATACGAGCGTATGCTGTCCAGACTTAAAAACGACCTTGTAAAAAGGCTTATCTGCCGTATCATAGAGGACGAGCGGCTTCACCTCGAAGCTTTGGAGCAGAGCCTGATAGAGATGCCCTGCTGAAATGAGCGAACCCGTCCGCGCTTGCGGCGCACGGGTTGACATAACTTAAGATAAGGGGTAAAATGTAACTATGCAGAAATACGACGTAGCGATAATCGGCGGCGGGGCAAGCGGTCTTGCCTGCGCCGTAACACTTAAAAAATACGCCCCCGAGCTCTCTGTCTTGGTTATAGAGGCGGGGGACAGACTGGGTAAAAAGCTTGCCGCAACAGGCAACGGTCAGGGCAATCTCAAAAACGCCGATATGGGCAGGGAGCATTTTCACGGAAGCGGCGCGGACTTTGCCTTCGGACTTTGCGGCAAATACGACCATTTACAGCTTTTAGACTGTCTCTTCGTCACCGACGGCAAGGGCAGGATTTATCCCGCGGGTAAACAGGCGTCTTCACTCTCGGATTGCCTTATAAAAAATATAGACCGTTCGGGCGTAAAAGTAATTAAATCGACTAAGGTTACGGATATTCGAAAGGGCTTTGCATTAAGTCTTTCGGACGGCAGAAAACTGTCGGCGGACAAAGTGGTGATTGCGGCGGGCGGTTGCGCCCAAAAGCAGTTCAACACCGACGGAAACGCGTTTACGCTTGCAAAAAGTCTCGGACATACCGTAACGGAAATCTATCCGTCGCTCGTACAGCTCAAATGCGGCACTAAATACATAAAGACGCTAAAAGGCATACGCGCGGAGTGCAGATTGACCGCTTTTGAAGGCGGCGAACTTCTTGCAAGTACGGTCGGCGACGTCATATTCACCGACTACGGAATTTCGGGAAACGCGGTCTTTTATATTTCCGCATACTGCGCGGGCAGACAAAACGTGACGCTCAGTCTTGAATTTCTGCCCTCGATTGACAGAGAGGAGATAGTCGCGGACGTCAAAAGAAAGCTTGACCTCGGTTACGCACGAAGCGAACTGCTTGCGGGAACTTTGCACAATCAGATAGGCAGGGCGGTAGTAAGCCGCGCGGAAACGGACGACCCCTTAAAAATTGCCGACCTCGTCAAAAATTTTACGCTTGAAACAAGCGGCAGTTTGGGCTTCGATTACGCGCAGGTAACCAAGGGCGGAGTTCCTTTTTCCGAAATAGACGAAACTCTTCAAAGCAAAATCGTCGAAGGTCTTTATTTAATCGGTGAAGTCTTGGACGTGGACGGCGACTGCGGCGGATACAATCTGTCCTGGGCTTTCGCCAGCGGTATGCACGCCGCAAAAAGTATTATAGAGGCGGCGGATGATTAAGAGGTTAGACAACGTCAAGCTCGGTGTAGCCCGTCCCGAAAGCGACCTTTTAAAAGTCGTTCAAAAAAAGGTAGGCGGACAAGTTAAGTATTTTAAAATACTTAAAAAGTCGCTTGACGCGAGAGATAAAGGCAATATATTCTGGCAGTACTCCGTAGCTTATTCGTTTGACGAAGAGCGGGAAACTCCAAAGCAGTACGAAAAAATAAAGTCGGCGCCTCGCGTTGCCGTCATAGGCGGCGGACCTGCGGGACTGTTTTGCGCAGTTCGCCTTATCGAACACGGCTTTAAGCCGATAATCATAGAGCGCGGCGAGGCGGTGGAAAACAGAAGAAAGACCTGCCTTAACTTTTTCAACGGCGGCGAGCTGTCCGAAGAGAGCAACGTGCAGTTCGGCGAGGGCGGTGCGGGCGCGTTCTCGGACGGTAAACTCAACACCCGCACGAAGGACGGACTGAACGCGGACGTCCTGTCTTTGTTCCATAAATTCGGTGCGCCCGAAGACGTTCTCTATCTGAACAAACCGCACGTCGGCAGTGACAGACTGTTCGGCGTTTTGCAGAATATCCGCGCCTACGTTTTGCAAAACGGCGGCGAATACTCTTTTAATACCAAGCTTGTCGGCATAGTCAAGGACGGCGAAAAACTGACCGCCTTGAAATTGAAAAGGGGCGGAAATTTGGGTGAAGAACTGCTCGAAGTGGATGCGGCTGTACTTGCCATAGGTCACTCGGCGCGAGACACCTTCGAAATGCTGTCAAATAGCGGCGTCTATATGGAGCCGCGTGATTTTGCGGTCGGCGTCAGAATAGAACATTTGGCAAAAGAGATAAGTTTTTCGCAGTACGGCAAAAGTTTTGCGCTGTTGCCGACGGCGGACTATCAGCTCGTCAGTCACGCCCACGAAAGGACGGTATTTACATTCTGTATGTGTCCGGGCGGCGTGGTTATTCCCGCGGCAAGCGAAAAGGGCGGCGTGGTGGTAAACGGTATGAGTTTGCGCGCACGCGACGGTGTAAATTCCAATTCCGCGCTTATGGTGCAGATGAGAAGGGAGGACTTCGGTTCGGACGACCTGTTTGCGGGTATGCGCTTTCAGCGCAGTCTGGAAGAGAAAGCGTTCGTTTACGGCGGCAGTAATTACAAAGCGCCAGTTCAGCTCTACGGTGACTTTGCGGCGGACAGGCTCTCGCAGAAATTTAACGAAGTCTTGCCCACTTACGCGGCGGGTACCTCGTTTGCGCCATTAAACGAAGTTCTGCCGAAGGTTGCGGCGGACGCATTAAAGGCGGCTATGCCCGATTTCGGAAAAAGGTTAAAGGGCTTCGATACTTGTTCCGCATTGATGACGGGAGTGGAGACGCGCTTTTCTTCGCCCGTAAAAATAGTAAGGGATCAAAGCTTGCAGAGCGTTAGCGTTAAAAATCTGTACCCTTGCGGCGAGGGAAGCGGATACAGCGGAGGCATAACCTCGTCTGCGGCGGACGGACTGAAAATTGCCGAAACACTGTTCGAGAGATTTAATAATTTACAGTAAATACATATCGATTTCATTAAGTTTACACAATCGCCTGTTATTATATAATCACAAAAGACGAAACCTAATTCAACTTATTTTATTGAACACACGACTTTTTCATATTCTCTCTTTTTGGAAGAGTGCGGTCTTAACGGACCGCACTCTTTCATTTGGGCTTTATTCGCTTGCATTATAATTTTCAATATCGTATAATATAAAAAAGAGGCAAAAATGAAAATTTTAGTTACAGGCGGAGCAGGATATATAGGCTCGCACACGATAGTCGAACTTCTTAATAAGGGACACCAAGTAGTCGTAATTGACAATTTTTATAATTCAAATCCCGAGAGCTTAAAGCGCGTTGAAAAAATAACGGGTAAATCGGTCGTTTCTTACGAGGGCGACGTCCGCGACAGAGAGTTGCTCGATAAAATTTTCACGGAAAATAAGATTGACTGGGTAATACATTTCGCGGGTCTGAAAGCTGTGGGGGAATCCTGCGCTAAGCCTATTTTGTATTACGATAACAATATCGGCGGAACGATAGCATTGACTGACGCAATGTCACGCCACGGCTGTAAAAAAATAGTTTTCTCTTCGTCCGCAACCGTCTACGGTGACCCCGAAGTTCTGCCTTTAACCGAGGACTGCAAGACGGGCGGTACTACAAACCCGTACGGTACGAGTAAGCTTTATCAGGAGAGGATACTTAGTGATATTTACGCTTCGGACAACGAGTGGAGCATAGTGCTTTTGAGGTACTTTAATCCCGTAGGCGCTCACGAAAGCGGACTAATCGGCGAGGACCCTGCGGGTATTCCCAACAATCTTACGCCCTATATTGCAAAGGTTGCGGTGGGCGAACTTAAAGAGGTAGGCGTCTTCGGCGACGATTACGATACCCCCGACGGCACGGGCGTACGCGACTATATTCACGTCGTCGACCTTGCAAAGGGGCACACCTGCGCCATTGAAAAGATAAAGGGAAACGGCGTTTTTATATATAATCTGGGCACGGGTAAGGGTTATTCCGTGCTTGACGTAATTCACGCATTCGAGCGGGCTTGCGGTCGTAAACTGCCGTATAGTGTAAAGCCGAGAAGAGCGGGGGATATAGCCGCGTGCTATGCTGACGCAAGTAAGGCGGAAAGAGAACTCGGCTGGCAGGCTACGCTGAGTTTAGACGATATGTGTCAATCGCTTTGGAACTGGCAGACTAAAAATCCTAAGGGTTACAGAGGATAGTAAGAACTTACAAAAATTTATTTTTGCATTAAAAATTTGCTTGCCTTTAAAAACGTTATATGTTATAATCGCATAGCAAATTGAAAAACGGCCTTGTGGTCAAGCGGTTAAGACGGAGCCCTCTCAAGCTGCCATCAGTGTCACGCCATATTTCTTCAGCAGTGGTTTTTGAGTGTATCTCAG
>CAYMUQ010000069.1:0-5709 GCA_964393805.1 uncultured Clostridia bacterium | reverse complement strand
GGTTAAACAGGAGATAGAGGACGTTATCGGCATTGACTCTTCCGAGGCGCCGCTGATTTCAGCAAAAAACGGTATTAATATAGAAGATGTTCTTGAAAAAATTGTGGAGCTTATTCCGCCGCCTAAAGGCGATGAGGAAGCGCCGCTCAAAGCGCTGATATTCGACTCGTACTATGACGCGTACAAGGGCGTAATTGTCTATATGCGTGTGATTGACGGAGTTTTGCGCCCCGGTATGCGCATTAAAATGATGGCGACAGGCGGCGAGTTTGACGTGGTGGAAACGGGTTATCTCCACCCGAACGGACCTGTGTCGGCAAAGGAAATCCGCGCCGGTGAGGTCGGATATTTGGCGGCAAGCATAAAGAGCGTGTCCGATGTGCGTGTGGGCGATACAGTTACTACAGCGGCGGGAGGCGCGGCAGAGCCGCTGCCGGGGTACAAAGAGGTTAAACCGATGGTATTTTCGGGTATTTACCCTGCGGACGGCGCAAGGTACAACGACTTGCGCGACGCTCTCGAAAAGCTTCAGCTCAACGACGCGTCGCTGACGTTTGATGCTGAAACTTCTGTTGCTTTGGGCTTTGGTTTCCGCTGCGGCTTTTTAGGTCTTTTGCACATGGAAATCATTCAGGAGCGGCTTGAGCGTGAGTATAATCTTGACATCGTGACAACAGCCCCCTCGGTTGAATATAAGGTCAAAAAGACAGACGGCACCCTGCTCGATGTTTCAAACCCCACAAATCTGCCCCCAATGCAGGAGATAGACTATATGGAGGAGCCGATAGTCAAGGCGGTTATTATGACACCCAAGGACTATGTGGGCAGCATTATGGAACTGTGCCAGCAGCGGCGCGGCATATATATCAATATGACATATCTTGACGAGAACCGTGTCTCGCTCAACTATAAACTGCCGCTCAACGAGATTATATACGACTTTTTCGACGTGTTAAAGTCGAGAACGCGCGGCTATGCCTCGTTTGATTACGAATTTGACGGTTATCAGCGTTCGGATTTGTGCAAACTGGATATGTTGCTCAACGGTGAAATGGTGGACGCGCTGTCCTTTATTGTGCATAAGGATAACGCCTATCCGCGTGGCAGAAAAATGGCTGAAAAACTCAAGGACAGCATTCCGCGTCAGCTCTTTGAGATACCTATTCAGGCGGCTGTCGGCGGTAAGATTATCGCTCGCGAGACTGTCAAAGCAATGCGCAAAGACGTACTTGCAAAGTGTTACGGCGGCGATATTACGCGTAAAAAGAAACTGCTCGAAAAGCAGAAAGAGGGCAAAAAGCGTATGCGCTCGATAGGCTCGGTAGAGGTGCCTTCCGAGGTGTTCATGCAAATACTCAAAACAAAGGATGAGTAGCGCGGTATCAAAGTAAAGTGGTGAGATTATGTCTTTCAATCAACGCGTCTACGAAGCGGTAAAACAAATACCCAAGGGCAAGGTTGTAACCTACGGGCAGGTCGCACGCGCAATTGGCGCGCCGCGTTGCTCACGCCAGGTGGGGTGGGCGTTGCATTCCAACCCCGCATTCGGTGAAATTCCCTGCCACAGGGTTATTTTTAAGGACGGCTCGCTTTCTGACGGCTTTGCGTTCGGCGGGCGCGACGTTCAGAAAGCGCTTTTAGAGAACGACGGCGTTGAGGTGTCCGCCGACTACAAGGTGGACTTAAATAAATTCGGATGGTTTATATAATGAGCGGAATTTACGTACATATCCCGTTTTGTAAGTCAAAGTGCCGCTATTGCGACTTTGCTTCATTTCCCGATAAAATAGGGCTTGCCGAAAGCTATATGGCTTGCGTCTACCGCGAAATGGCTATGAGGGAAGAGGAGCTTAAAGATTATAAATTCGATACGCTCTACATAGGCGGCGGCACTCCGTCGGTTATCGACGAGAAGTATATCGCAATGCTCGTGGTTGCGGCGAAAAAGCATTTCAACCTCGATAAAAACGCCGAAATAACTATCGAAATGAACCCCGGCACGGTAAGCGAAAAGAAGATTGAAGTTTACGAAAAATGCGGTATTAACCGTTTTTCGGTTGGCTTACAGTCGGCGATTGACAGCCAGCTCGAAGATTTGGGCAGGTGTCATACCTTAAATCAGTTCGTGACCTGCGCTAAACTTTTAAAGGGCAAAAATTTCAGCGTGGACGTTATGATAGGTCTGAAAAATCAGACCGCGGACGACGTGGAAAAGACCATAGATGTCGCCTCGTCTTTCGGCGCAAGTCATATTTCTATGTACGCTTTGACCCCCGAGGACGGCACTCCCATATATACCGACTATTTAAACGGCGAACTGCCCGACGGTGACGAGGTCGCGGGGCTCTACGAGAGGGGAGTTGATAAACTCAGACAGCTCGGATACGAGAGGTACGAGGTGTCGAATTTCTGTAAAGACGGCAAGATAAGCCGCCACAATATGAATTACTGGCAGAGGGGAGAATATATAGGTTTCGGCGTTTCTGCGTCCTCGCATATCAATAACGTCAGACTTACGAACACGTTCAATCTCGACGAGTATTTCAAGTGTATTTTGAGCGGTCATTTTGCGGTCATCGACAGAGAGGAGATTGACTTAAACGGTCAAAAGGAGGAGGCGGTGATGCTTGCGCTCCGTACAGCGGACGGACTGGACGTGGAAGCATTCAACCGCACGTTCGGTTGTGACTTCAAATCTGACTTTTCCGCCGCTTTGAAAAAGAACGCCGACTATCTCGAAGAGGTGGGCGGCAGGCTGAAAATCAAGGACGAGTACCTGTTCGTGCAGAATAATATTATTTGCGATTTTTTGAGCTGAAAATTACTTGCAAATAGGCGTGTGAAATTGTGAACGGGGCAGGGAAATTCTGCTAAAAATTTACAAAAAGTTATGCACATAACCCTGTTGTTAAGTGATAAAAAAATAAATGTTCGAAAAAGTTATCAACAAAAAGTAAAAAATGCGACATTTTTCGCACGGTTTTGAACGAGAAATTCAAGAAATAGTAAAATTTAACTTAAAAGTTATCAACAATTCAAAAACGACGGTGTAAAAGCTTTTACACCGCCTTTTGTCTTTTAAAACAAAGTCGTAAGTTAATTATTCACATTATTGAAAAATGCTTGAAATATCAGGCAGTGCCCTGTTTTTCGGCAAGCACTCTGCCGCTCGTGCCATCGACGAGATAGGCGTGGACGTTGCCGCTTCTGTCGCATACTCCGACGTAATAGAAACAGCCGTCGTCGTATAGAAGTCTTATCTGTATCTCGCCGTTGAAACTGCCGTTATTTGACATATCGTCAAAGGTCTGCTTATCGTATTCTCTTACGCAGTTTAATGCAGACTTTCCGCCGATTACGCCCTCCTCGGCGACGCTGCGGGCACAGAGCTTAACCTCCTTACCGTCGACGGTAAGGTCGGCGTTTACTTCGTTACCCTCGAATTCGCCCGTAAAGCTTAAATAGAAATTTCTCGTGGTTGCTATATAGCTCATCTCGCCGCCCTGACCGCCTATTTCGATATCCACGCTCTGCGGAGTTTTTTCGCAGAAGTAGTAGACCTCCGTAACGGTAGACGTTTCGCCTTTGACGCCGTTCAGAAGGTAGGGGGTCTCGCGCACGGTGCAGTAAATTTTGAGTTCGTAGTCGTCCTCTTTTAAAAGATAGACGCTTTTGCGGTATTCGGATACGTAAGAAAAGTAGTCGACCTTGTTTTTGCAGGCTGAGGAGAACAGGCAAACGGGGATAAGCGCGAGGAGCACGGGCAAAAATTTTTTCATACCGTATATGTATTTCCGAAGGGCGAATAATATTCTTTTAAACAGTTGCTTTTTTTACGGCGGTATGCTAAAATATATAAAATATTTTATAATGCAGGATAATAGCTTTTGGAGAAGGTAGTCCTTAAGGCGGCGGTCAAAGCCGTTCTCGGCATTTTTATCATATTCATACTGGCTTTTGCGGTATTCAATCTGGCTTTTCCTCAGCACATGGCGACGATAACCGAGAACATGGGCTATTATTCTCTTGCGGTAAAATACGCCGACCTGCGCTATTCGTACACGAAAAATTACAACGATCTCGTCCGTTGTTTCGAGGACGGCGTTTTAGCTAAGAACGATTCTTACGTTATAAAGTACGGTGACAAGGTCATAGAAAACGTCCAGAAATTCGAACAGCTTTGCACCGACAAGCAAAACGCGGACAGCGCGTACGAGTACGGCGATTGGGTGTATTCCAAAATATCCGTTTCGTATTACGCCGAGGGACGCAAAGACAGCAATAAAGACAACGGCGATAAGAAGATTTTAAAAGCTTTCGAGCTTGCGATATACAACAACGGTACCGAAGAATTCAGGTACGGAAACGCGCTGATGTCGCTTGCGGCAAGCATTTCCACCGCTCGCGACAGCGAAACCGCATTTTTGATGTGCAGAGTATTGGACGAGGGATACCTCATACCCGAAGGAAATATAATCACGCCTACGGATCAGACGCAGAAAGAGTATCTCGACCTCGTTAAAACAAATATGAAATCGACGGCGAATAATTCCGCCGCCTTAAATTTTACGCAAGAGTATAATACTTTCGGCATAAAGGAGACAGACAAATGAGTAAAATCGTAAAGGAAGCCCTGACTTTTGACGACGTGCTTTTAATACCCGCCGCCTCTGACGTTTTACCTTCGACGGTAGATTTGAGAACGACGCTTTGCAAGGGGATAGATTTAAATATTCCCCTTATAAGCGCGGCAATGGACACGGTCACCGAATCCCGCCTTGCAATTGCAATAGCGAGAGAGGGCGGTCTCGGCATAATACATAAGAATATGTCCATAGAGGAGCAGGCTACGCAGGTGGACAAAGTAAAAAGAAGCGAACACGGCGTCATCACCGACCCCTTCTTTTTAACTCCCGAACAGCCAGTTTCCGCCGCGTGCGAGCTGATGGAAAAGTACAGAATTTCAGGCGTTCCCATCACCAAGAGCGGAAAGCTCGTCGGAATACTCACAAACCGCGATTTGAAGTTCGAAACCGACTTCACTCAGCCGATTTCCGCGGTAATGACCAAGGACAACCTCATAACCGCACCCGAGGGAACCTCGCTCGAAGAGGCTAAGAAAATTCTCGGTAAGCACAGAATAGAGAAGCTCCCGATAGTCGACAAGAACGGCAACCTTAAAGGACTTATCACCATAAAGGACATAGAAAAGTCCATACAGTATCCCAACCGTGCAACCGACAAAAAGGGCAGACTTTTAGTCGGTGCGGCAATCGGCGCGACTGCGGATATGCTCGACAGAATTTCGGCTCTCGTCAACGCCCACGTCGATATAGTCGTATTAGATTCCGCTCACGGACATTCCAAAAATATAATCAACCACGTTGAAAAAGCCAAAAAGGCGTTCCCCGATCTGCCGCTTATCGCGGGCAACGTAGCTACTGCGGAAGCAACGCACGATTTGCTCTCTGCGGGCGCGGACGTCGTAAAGGTCGGCATAGGACCCGGCTCTATCTGCACGACGAGAATTGTTGCGGGCATCGGTATGCCTCAGCTCACCGCAATTATGGACTGCGGAGAAGAGGCGGACAAGATGGGCAAGAGAATAATCGCCGACGGCGGTATAAAGTACTCGGGCGACATAGTCAAGGCGATAGCCGCAGGCGGCAGCGCGGTAATGCTCGGGAGCCTGTTCGCAGGTACGACCGA
>CAYMUQ010000068.1:0-6348 GCA_964393805.1 uncultured Clostridia bacterium | reverse complement strand
ACCGAACACAGAAGTTAAGCTCTATTGCGCCGAAAGTACTTAGGGGTTACCCCCTCGGGAGGATAGGTCGTTGCCGGATTTCAAAAACAAAGAACACGCTACGGCGTGTTCTTTTGTTTTTTGTTATATGTTAATTTCCTTTCGAGGGGGTAACCCCTAAGTGGGTGCAGGGGTAAAAGTCGCGCCGCCCCGTTGCTACTCCGTGCCGACAGGTAGGGTGCAACGGCACGAGCGAAGCGAAGTAAAGTACTCAGGGGTTACCCATCGGGAGGGTGAGCAAGCATTATTCACAATGGCGTAGTACAACTTTAACTTTATATAATTTGAAAAATGTATTGAAACTTGTTTATAAGTATGATATAATAAATTAAAGCAACGAAAGGTGAAGGGGGAAATAACCGTCCGTTGCTACAAGCATGATTAAAAAAATTTTTAAGCCCCCTTAAGGGGGCTTATTGTTATTCTTACCGAATAACAATAAAGGATGTTATATGTTTAAAAAATTCAGAAAGTCCATTCTCACTGCGTTGGTGGCAGCAATAGCGTTGCCGCTTATTTTGGCTTTATATTTATTATTGCCTAAAAACAATGCAATCACCGTCCAAGCGGAAGAAGTGCTGACGGTAAGTACGGCAGATGAGCTCTCTGCACAACTATCGGCAAACGATACGGTTACGGTTCAATTGACAAGCGATATTTCAAGTGAAACAACTTTCACGGTCAGCGGCGTTAAGACCTTGGATTTAAACGGTTACGCTGTAACTTTTACAGGCGAGACGGGGTCGGTAATCTCGGTTGCGGAAGGAGCTGAATTTACACTTACAGACGGTAATCCTACGAAAGAGAATACCGTAGGAGATAAAACGGTGCAAGGCGGCGTTATTACCGGAGGAAAAGTTATAGGCTGCGGCGGCGGTATTTACGTTAATAGCAACGCCGCCTTTACAATGAAAGGCGGTAACGTTTCGGGCAATATTGCAACGTTCGACAGCATCAACTATATTGGTGGCGGCGGCGGCGTATACGTTGAAAACGGCAGCTTTACAATGGAGGGCGGTAACGTTTCGGGTAATACTTCAACGGCCAATTACTATAATGGCGGTGGCGGCGGCGTTTACGTAAAAGGCGGTAGCTTTACAATGAAAGGCGGCAGCATTTCGGGTAATACTGCAACGGCCTCCTATAGTGCTGCCGGCGGCGGTGTTTGCATAAAAAACGGTAGCTTTATTATGGCAGACGGCGCCATTTCGGATAACATTTCCAAAGAAAGGGGCGGTGGCGTATACGTTGAAAACGACAGCCCTGCAACGGCAGGCGACGGCGAAATCAACTTTACAATGAAAGGCGGCAGCATTTCGGGTAATACTTCAGAGGAACCCTATAATGGTGACGGCGGCGGCGTTTACGTAAAAAACGCCAGCTTTAAAATGGAAAAAGGCACCATTTCAGATAACGTTACCCAAACAAGTGGCGGTGGCGTATACGTTGAAAAGGGCAGCTTTACAATGGAAGTCGGCAGCATAAGCGGAAACAAAACTACGAGTAGCAACGGCTACGGCGGCGGTGTTTACGTCTATGATAACTCAACGTTTATAATGAACGGCGGTACCTTAGACAAAAACGAAGCTGCTAACGGCGGCGGAGTCTACGCTGTATCTAGCGGTAGCAGATTTGAAATGACCGACATTAAGATAAGCGGTAACAAATCCCGCTGCGGCGGCGGCGTTTATCTTGCAATCGGTACCGAAGGCAGGATAAACGGCGGTTCGATACGTGATAATATTGCCAACGGCAGTAACGGCGGTGGCATTTACGTATATAAAGCTACCCTTAACGTTGACGGAACGGAAATAAGCGGATGTTCGGCCAGCACATGCGGAGGTATTTACATAGAGAACACAGAAAGTACAGTAGTCACCGCTAATATATCTAACGTGACGATTACAGGTTGTTCGAATTTAGTTACTGATTACGGTAGCGCAATCTATGCATACGGAAATGTAACAGTCACTCTTACCAACGGTGAAATTACGGGCAATAAAAAGGGAACGGCAACTTATTGGGCGGGTGTTGAATTTACTATAAGCGGCGCACCTCATATTTACGATAACGAGGACGGCGATTTACTCGTCAGCTATGCTATGTATAAGATTGAAAATCTTGAGGAAGGCGCAAAAATCGGTGTTACGGGTACTCCTTCCCCAGCCAACGGCGTATTTACCACGGGCGGGGCGATTACCGAAGATAACATTAAGTGTTTCTATTCTAACGACCAAAAATGTATAAAGGTAATAAATAACGAGGCGTCCGTATCAGCCGACAACCACGATTACGGCGAACCCGTATGGTCCTGGGCTGATGATTGCACTTCGGCAGATGCAACCTTTACTTGTGATAATTGTCAACACGTGGAAACGGTAACGGCAAGCGGGGAGGATATAACGAGTGAAGTCGTTGATCCTGCATCGTGTACTTCAACGGGTGAAACGGCTTATATCGCAACGGTAGAGTTTAACGGGGCTACTAAGACTGATACAAAAAATCTGGAAGTAGCAATGTTAGACCACGATTTTGCCGGCAGTACAGAGTATAATTCAGGCGGCGCTCAGCATTGGAAGATATGCAAAGACTGTGACGCGGAAGATACCGACAATAAAGAAGACTGCGACGGCGGAACGGCAACGTGTAAGGCAAAAGCGGTTTGTTTGACTTGCGGTAACGAATACGGCGACGTTGATGAAAATAACCACGCCTGGGGTGAATGGACCGTAAGCAAAGAAGCAAAGTGTACCGAAAAAGGCGAGGAAACCCGCAAATGCAGTTACGACGAAACCCATAAGGAAACGAGAGAAACAGACGCATTAAATCATAATTACGGTGAATGGACCGTAAGCAAAGAAGCAACGTGTACTGAAAAGGGCGAGGAAACCCGCAAATGCAGTTACGACGAAACCCATAAGGAAACGAGAGAAACAGACGCAATAAATCATAACTACGGTGAATGGACGGTAAGCAAGGCGGCAACTTGTACTGAGAAAGGCGAGCAAACCCGTATATGCAGTAACGACAAAACCCATAAAGAAACAAAGGAAATAGACGCATTAAATCATAACTACGGTGAATGGACGGTAAGCAAGGCGGCAACGTGTACCGAAAAAGGCGAGGAAACCCGCATATGCAGTAACGACAGTACCCATAAAGAAACGAGAGAAACAGACGCGAAAGGTCATAGCTGGGGCGAATGGAGCGCAAGCAAAGAGGCAACCGCCGAAGAATACGGCGAGGAACAGCGCGTATGCGCTAACGACAGCACGCATATCGAAACCAGACAAACGGCTAAACTTGACGCGCCTGTTGAGCCTGAGAATAACGGCGGATTGTCCACGGGTGCGTTAGCGGCAATTATCGCCGCGGGCATTTTACTGTTGTTACTTTTAATATATATCGTGTGCTATTTCGCACTTTACCGCAGAGAAATTCTTCTTAAAGGCAAGTTCTTCGACGTAATATATGCGCCGATGAACGCAATTTTCGGAAAGAAAAAGAAAGACGAAGATAAAGATGAGGATAAAGAAACGGAAAATTCTTAATTGACAGGAATAAGATAAAAAAAGAGCAGACTTGGGTCTGCTCTTTTTAATTAATTATCCGAACAACGGTATTGACATAAATGCCGTGATTTGCTAAAATAAAAAAGCTAAATCAAATTACATAATTTTTTTTCGTGTGAGTATGTTATTGGTAGAACTATACTCTATTAATCGCATACAAATCTCGCACGAGAAATGTAATTTGGTTTAGTGACTACGCGGTGAACGGTATATTCTATGGTGTCGTTCTTCGCAAGGAGGACGGCATCTTTTTTATGGAAACAAAATCTTGTGCATTTTTCGGTCATTGGGATACGGTAAAGGAGAAGTACGGAGATAAGCTGTTAAATATCTTTACCGACCTTATCGAAAACAAGGGCGTAACTAAGTTTTATTCGGGCTTCTGCGGTTACTTCGATCTGTGTTGCCGCAATATTATTCACGAGCTTAAATTTAGGTATCCGCAAATTAAACTGACTAAAGTTCTTTACGATATGCACCCGATATACGACGGTTATGACCGTCTCGCCGAAGAATACAGACCCTATGACGACAGCGTCTATCTTTTAAACAGGCGGGTTCCGCGGCAGTTTGCGGTACAGGAAATCGACAGACTTGTGGTGGATAAGGTTGACTTTATAGTCGCGGGCGTTACTCCTCACGACTGCGGTGGTTTTGCGGCAGTGGAATACGCCTGCAAAAGAAAAAAGACCGTGATAAGCGTGTTTGACGGTTGGGAAGTTTAACCTGCGCCGAATTTAGTCAATACTTAAATTATGTGTACGGCAGTAACTTTAAAGACGGGTGATTTTTACTTCGGCAGAACTTTAGATTACGAATGCTCATACGGAGAAGAGGCGGTAATAACGCCGCGCAAATTTCCCTTTAAATTTTTAAACGGCGAAGTATGCAACGAGCATTTCGCAATGATAGGTACGGCGCATATAGCGGGCGGTTACCCTCTGTACTATGACGCGGTGAACGAAAAAGGGCTCTGCATCGCCGCGCTGAATTTCGTGGGTAACGCGGTGTACGGTAAGCCGAAAAGCGGAAAGGTCAACCTCGCGCAGTTCGAGTTGATGCCGTATCTTCTGGGCAAATTTCAAAGCGTGGACGGTGCGGTCGCGGCGCTTAAAAAAATAAATCTTACAGACCAACCGTTCAGTAAGGATATGCCTGTTTCCGAGTTGCACTGGCTGATTGCCGACAAGCATAAAGCCGTGACCTTGGAGTGCGTCAGCGGCGGGGTAAAAATTTATAAAAATAACGTCGGAGTACTTACCAACAATCCGCCGTTCGATTTACAGCTTTTCAACCTGAATAATTATATCTCGCTGTCTGCAAAAGAGCCCCGTAATAAAACCCTTATAGGCGGACTGAAACCTTACAGCCGCGGTATGGGTGCAATGGGACTTCCCGGTGATTGGTCGTCGCAGTCGCGTTTCGTGAGAGCGGCTTTTATGCGCGCAAATTCGGTATGCGGCAAAGGCGAAAAGGAGAGCACGGCGCAGTTCTTCCGCATTCTCGGCGGAGTACAGCAGGTTCGCGGCTGTTGCGAAGTGAGAGAGGGGGAGTACGAGATTACTATTTACTCCTCGTGTATGAACGCGGACAAGGGCATATATTACTACTCGACGTACGAAAACCCCGCAATATGCGGGGTCGAAATGTTCAAACACGATTTAGACGGAAGTAAGCTTATAGGCTATAAGCATTAATCGCAGAGGTATTTCTCGATTATCAGCGCGGCGTCGCAGACGTAGTCGGGGCAGGGGCGCTTTTTGTAGTATTCGGGCGTGCGCGCCTCGGGGGTGGGGGAATTATCCTTGGGCAGTGCGGAGCCGAGTAATTCGGAGCAAATCAAAGAGCCGTTTTTCTGCTTGAACTCGTTGCACATCCGTTGGATAAGTCCGTAGATTTCTCCGCGTTTTTTTAAGTCGGCGGGAAGTCCGTGGCTGTGCTTCATACCTGCGACTACCGCGATAGCCGAAACCGCGCCGCAGGTCAGCCTCAGTCTGCCCGTGCCGCCGCCCAAGCCCTCTACGGTACGAAGCGCCGTCAAAGCGTCGAAGCCGAAATGCTCGGCAAACGCGCCGACCACCGCCTGACAGCAGTTGTAGCCCTCGTAAAACATTTCCTTTGCTCTGTCTGCAAGTTGACCCATAATTAGCACCTCTGCGTTGATTATAGCATATATCGGTAGTTTTTGCAATTGACAGCAAATAATTTAATGAGTATAATAACGGTTATGAAGGCATCGAACTGGGATTTAATGAGACTTGCTTCCGCGTTCGAGGGGGAATTCTGTCTGTCCGACTTTTCTCCCGAGGAGCTCGACGAGCTGTTGGGATATATAGACGACGGCGATACCGTCGAGGATATACGCCGAAAGTATTTCGAGTTTTACGACGATATAAAGGACAGAACGCTTCCAAAACATAAGTGGAGCGATTAGGTAAAATTAAAAACCGCGGCGCGTCATTCGACGCGCCGCGGTAAATTTTTATTTAAGATTACATTACGACTATATTGTTTTCTTCGAAGAGTACTTTGTACTCCTTGGGGAATTTGTCGTCGGTGATAAGGACGTCTATGTCCTCGATGTGTGCAAAGGTGTAGGGGTTAATCTTGCCTATCTTGGAGCTGTCGAGCATCATATAGACGTGTCGCGCCTTCTGGAACACCTGCTTTAATAAATCGCTCTCAATCTGGCTGTTGCACGAAAATCCGTTTTCGGGAGTGAACGCGGTTGCCGAAA
>CAYMUQ010000067.1:0-6402 GCA_964393805.1 uncultured Clostridia bacterium | reverse complement strand
ACCATTGACAACATCCATGAAGGACATCAGGTCGTCAGCCAGTTCTTTGGGCAGGGATATAAGTCCTCGCCCTCTATCTTATACATCATGCCTTCCATCTCTTCGAAGCTCATAACGCCCGAAACGACGTCGCTTCTTATCATAAAGGGCGGAATGCAGTAGGTAAAACCCTTGTCTATCATAAAGTCGCGGGCATAGGTAAGTACCGCGGAATGCAGTCTTGCCACGTCGCCGGTAAGGTAATAGAAACCGTTACCCGAAGTGCGGCGCGCGCTGTCGAGGTCAATACCGTCAAGGCTCTCCAAAATATCGAGATGATAGGGGACGTCGAACGGCTTTTCCTTAGCTTCGAGATAGGTATTCCACTGTACGTTTTCTGCGTCGCTTCTGCCTAAGGGAACGTCGGCGGCGATTATGTTGGGAATAGCCATCATGTCCTTTTTGAGCTTTTCCTCGACTTCCGCCGTTTTTGCTTCTATCTCGGCAACCGCGTCGTTATTTTCTTTGGAAAGGCGCTTTATCTCCTCCGCCTCGTCCTTTTTACCCTCGCGCATAAGAGTGCCGATTTTCTTTGCGTAATCGTTGCGCTTCGCCCTTCTCTCGTCGCCCTCTCTCTGAAGAGTGCGCTTGCGTTCGTCGAGAGCTATAATTTCGTCTACCAAGGGAAGTTTCGCGTCCTGAAACTTCTTCTTAATATTCTCCCTGACAAGCTCGGGATTGGTTCTTATAAGGTTAATATCTATCATAAATTCTGCCTTACCGCCTGCTATTGTAAATTATGGAAATATTATACGGCAAAAAATGTACAAATGCAATTAAAATAACCTTTATTCTATTGAAAATGCAAGTATAATGTGATATAATTATATTTGTAAAATTATTTTTCAGCGCAAAATATAATTGTGTTAAGGTGAATTATGAGCAAGATTGTGTACAAGGGTAAAAAGTCCGTATCAAACGCCGAAAGCGAAGATACGGCTGCCTTGGAAAACAAGTCGGAGCAGACGTTAACTGAAAACGTACTTTCCGATACGCAGACGGAAGCTGTAGAAGAAACCGTTGCAAAGCCCGTTAAAAGACAGGTTACGGCTCGGATAGCCAAACCCGTTCCCAAGAGCGAAGATATCAGCGAGCCTTCAACCGATGACGCGGTCGTAGCGGAAACAGCCGCAACCGCTGTTAAGGACGAGGTCGATGAGCAGGTTGAGGATACAACTCGTGCCGACAGGCTTACCGTAGAAGATCAGGTAACGGAAACCGCTCCACTTTCCTTCGATAAGGCTAAAATAATCAGATACTTCAAGCGTCATCCCAAAATGACGGTAAACAGTAAGGTCGAGCGTTTTACGCCCGACGTAAACGACGGTTTATCGCCCGAACAGGTTGAGACGCGTTTTAAGCAATTTCTGTTTAACGACACGAACAAGAAGTATTCCAAGTCCTATCCCGCGATTTTTATCAGTAATATTTGTACGTTCTTCAATTTGCTGTGTCTGGTCGCGTTTATCTTCCTGTTGCTTGCGGGAGTACAGGGCTTTACGAACTACCTCGTTATAGTCATAACCACCGCAAACATCGCGATAGGTATTATTCAGGAAATCCGTTCCAAAATAGCCATCGACAAGCTGTCGATTTTAGCGTCCTCCACTACACGGGTCGTGAGAGACGGAGAAATTATTACCATTCCGACCAAAGAACTCGTTATGGACGACGTAATAATTATGGAGCTCGGCAACCAGGTTCCCGCCGACTGCATACTTGCGGACGGCACGCTCGAAGTCAACGAAAGTCTTTTGACGGGTGAATCGGTTGCAATTAAAAAACAGGTTGGCGACGTTCTTTACGCGGGAAGCTTCATAGCTTCGGGTACGGGTAAGTGCAGAGTTGACAAGGTCGGAAGAGAGACCTATCTCGAAAAGCTGAGCGCAAAGGCTAAAAAGTACAAGGCGCCCAAGTCCGAGCTTATCAATTCAATGAAAATGATTATCAAGATAGTTTCGATAATCATTATCCCTCTCGCTATCGGCGTATTCTTCGTATCGAGAACGGCAATCAGAACCGAAGGTTTCGAAACGCTTGACGGCGGAATAGTCGCCGCAGAGGGCGTCAAGGTTTTATCCAAACTGTTCAAAGACCCTACGGTCGCGCTGGCGCTTGCAAAGATGTGTTCGGTCGTTATCGGTATGATACCTTCCGGTATGTTGCTTTTAACTTCGGTCGCACTGGCGGTCGGCGTCGTAAGACTTGCAAAGAACAATACGCTTGTCCGCGATTTATACTCCCTCGAAATGCTGGCGAGAGTAAACGTTCTGTGTCTTGATAAGACCGGAACTATAACCGACGGACGAATGAAGGTAAACGATTCGGTTATATTAAACACGGTCGGTAATTACTCGTTACAGGAAATTATGGGCAGTATGCTGTCCGCACTCGACGATAACAATCAGACTTCCATTGCGCTCTACAACCACTTCGGTTTCAGCGACGTGTTATCGCCCGTAACCAAATTACCGTTCTCTTCGAAGAGAAAACTCTCCGCCGTGACTTTCTCCGAGGTCGGCACGTTCGTAATGGGCGCTCCCGAATTCGTGTTAAAGCCTATGCCCCCCAAGGTCGAGAGAATAGTCAAGCAATACGCGCAGATGGGATTGAGAGTTATCGTTCTCGCCCACTCCTCCACCCCCATAATAGGCGGAGAAAAGCTTCCCTCCATTTTAAAGCCGATTGCAATTATTTCAATAGCTGACAATATCCGCGAGGACGCAATCGAAACCATTAAGTGGTTTAAGGACAACGACGTCCAGGTAAAGGTTATTTCGGGCGACAACCCCATTACCGTTGCGGAAGTTGCAAAGCGTGCAGGTATCGACAATGCAGATAAGTTTATCTCGCTTGAAGGACTTAACGAAAAGGAAGTCGAGAACGTTGCGAACAAATATACCGTCTTCGGAAGAGTAACGCCCGAACAGAAAGCTATTTTGGTGCGTGCTATAAAAACCGAGGGCAAGACGGTCGCAATGACGGGCGACGGCGTAAACGATATACTTGCCTTAAAGGAAGCCGACTGCGCTATCTCGGTTGCGTCGGGAAGCGAGGCGGCAAGAAACGTCTCCCACCTCGTTTTAATGGACAACAACTTCGGCAATATGCCCAAGGTCGTAGGCGAAGGCAGACGAGTTATTAATAATATTAAGAACTCAGCCTCCCTCTACCTTATGAAGACGCTGTTTACCGCGATACTCGCGACGCTGTGTATTCTTATGCGCGAGGCGTATCTGTTCGTTCCGAGCAATATGCTTTTGCTGGAAGTTGCGATAATAGGTATCCCCTCGTTCTTCCTCTCTCTCCAGCCCAACAACGACAGAGTACAGGGCAAATTTATTACACACGTAATGAACCGAAGTATTTCGGGTGCGGTAATAATGATAGTGTGCGTTATGGCGATGTACCTGACCTGTCTATTAGGCGGCGATGAGTTCAAGAATTTCGAATGCGCGATGTGCACTATGGCGCTTACTTTCTCGGGACTTGTAATGCTTTACAGAGTGTGTCAACCGATTAACTGGTACCGACTTGTCCTGTTCGCACTTATGCTTGCGACGTGTATAATTGCCTTTGCTATGCCGGCGATAGGCAGGTTCAAGCTTGCGGATAGTCTTGTCGACGGATGGACCAACCTGAGCTGGGATTACGCAAAAATACTCATTATCGTCGTCGCTATCGAGGCGGCGTTCCCGCTGTCCACAAGTCTAATAAGGATAATGAAGGTTATAATGCCCTCCTCCGGCGAAAACCCTAAACGAGCCGAACGACACAGAGAAAAGAAGGAAAAGAACAAACCAAGCGAAAATCAAGGTAATTGAAAATGAAAAATAAGCTTATCAGGATTTTAAGTCTCGTTACGGCGGGCGTATCCCTTCTGTGTATACTTCCTATAATATTTGCGTTTTACGATTATTATATTTTTGGCAACAATTACCCTATATATGGCTTCGAGCTTTATACGGACGTGAAAAGCTGGTATATGGTACTTATCGGTTGCTTAGGTTTAATCTCGTTACTGTGGAACCTAGTGTACGGCGCTTACGCCGCCATCGACGGCAGATACCGTAACTTAACGTGGAGAATTGCACGCTACGGATATTTTTTCGGCGCAGTCGTAGGACTTATCAATTTTGCGGTTATATTAAGCTTCGCCTTTTACGACTATGCGCTTTTAGCAATGTGGTACGTCTTCCTTATCTTAAACGTTGCGGTCATTGCTCTTGAAATAACTTTGATTATTTTAAAAGACGAGGACACGAAATCCAAAATAAAAAATATCCAAACGGAAAATTAAATTTAAAATTATAAAGAGAGCGCGGAGATTTTTCAAATCACCGCGCTTTATTTTATTCAAATTATTATAGCTCAACGGTCGGCTAAGGTATTACTCCTCGTCGCCGCCCTCTACCTCTTCGGGAGGAAGGTCCGCGGCGCTCTCTTCGGGCGCCTGTACGTCAGCTTCCTCGTCGCGCTCGGTGAGCGCAACGGTTGCAACCACGCCGTCCTTAAGTCTCATAAGTCTTACGCCTCTCGACGCTCTGCCTACTCTCGATATATCCGCACAGTGCATTCTTATTATCGTGCCGCCGTCGGAGATGACCATTGCGTCGTCTTCGTCCGTGACCTGCTTAACAGAGACGAGACAGCCCGTAACAGCGTTGAAAGTACCCGCCTTGATGCCCTTGCCTGCTCTTCCCTGCTGACGGAATTGCTCGCTGGGGGTACGCTTGCCGTAGCCGTTCTCACTGACGGTAAGCACGTCTTTGGTCTTGTCGATAACAATCATATCGACTACAACGTCGTCACCTACCAGTTTAATCGATTTAACGCCCGCGGTATCTCTGCCCATAGGTCTTACGTCCTTCTGAGCAAAGGTTATGCACTTACCCTTGCGGCTTGCAACCATAATATCGTCGCCCTTAGCACAATACTGTACCGAAATAAGTCCGTCGCCGTCGTTTAACTTTATTGCAATCTTGCCGTTGCTCTTGATACTCGTGAACTGCGAGATTGCGGTCTTTTTGATAAGTCCCTGTCTGGTTGCGATACAGATATAAGATTTTTCTTTGTTGAAAGGAATAATTCTTTCTATCTTCTCGTCCTGCGCAATCTGAATGATATTTACTATCGCTCTGCCGCGCGCCGTACGCGCCGCCTCGGGTATCATATACGCCTTTATAGAGTACACTCTGCCGAGGTTGGAGAATAGAAGTATGCTGTCGTGAGTAGAGCAAACGAACATACTCTCGACGAAGTCCTCCTCCTTGGGTTTGTGAGCGGTTATGCCCTTACCACCCCTGTGCTGAGCCTTGTACTCGTCTACAGGCAGACGCTTGACGTAGCCCGCGTGAGTAAGCGAGATTACTACCTGCTCTTCGGGAATAAGGTCTTCGTCATCGATATTGCCGTAATCGACGGTTATTTCCGTCTTTCTCTCGGAAGGATACTTGCGTTTGATTTCCTGAAGGTCGGCCTTGATTATTTCAAGTACGCGAGCCTCTTTCACAAGTATCTCCTTAAAGTCTTCGATATCCCTTTCGAGCTGAGCAAGTTCGTCGTTAATCTTATCGACTTCGAGGTGTGAAATTCTGTACAGTCTGAGCTCCGCAACCGCAGTAGCCTGTCTTTCGTCGAGTGCAAACTTCGAGGTAAGCTTGGTTACGCAGTCGCTTTTGTCCGTCGCGTTGCGGCAGACTTCTACAACCTCTTCGATTGACGCCTGAGCGATTACAAGTCCGCGCAGTATGTGAGCGCGCTCCTCGGTCTTTGCAAGGTCGAACTTGGTTCTTCTTCTTATAACTTCCTTCTGATGCTCGAGATAATAATAGATAAAATCTTTCAGCGTACACATCTTAGGTCTGCCGTCGACGAGCGCAAGCATTATAAGTCCGTCGGATATCTGCAGATTGGTGTGCTTGAATAAGAGATTTAAAACGACCTGTGCGTTGGCATCCTTTTTGATTTCGATGACTATGCGCATACCGTCGCGGTCGGACTCCTCTCGGATGTCGGAGATACCTTCTATCCTCTTATCCTTTACAAGGTCCGCCATCGTTTCGATAAGCCTTGCCTTGTTTACCTGATAAGGTATTTCGGTAACTATTATTCTCTGGCGGGTCATATTGCCGCTCTGATAGTCCTCTATCTCGCAACGCGAACGAATGACTATGTTGCCTCTGCCGGTAAGGTACGCCTTTTTAATTCCGCTTCTGCCCATAATAAGACCGCCCGTAGGGAAGTCGGGTGCGGGAATGTACTGCATAAGCTCTTCGACGGTTATGTCGGGGTTGTCTATCATCGCGCAGACGCCGTCTATTACCTCGCTGAGGTTATGAGGCGGTATGTTGGTCGCCATAC
>CAYMUQ010000066.1:0-6472 GCA_964393805.1 uncultured Clostridia bacterium | reverse complement strand
TCGTCAAGCGGCGTCGTTACAAGGCACGGGTGTCCTTCCGAAAAGATATAACAATGCTTACAGCGTTGGTCGCAAACGTCGGTGATATGCCATTGTATCGCAAAGTAAGGTTTCATACTTCCTCCCTGTTATATCAAAATATGCCCTCCGCGTTTTTCTGCGGAAGGCACACCCTTCGGATTACTTATCCGAAGTTCCGCAAGCAGGTGCGGGGTCTTTTGCTCCGCAAGCGGGCGCAGGGTCTTTCGCACCGCAAGCAGGTGCGGGATCTTTCGTGCCGCAAGCCGAACCAACGAACTCATTTGCCGTCATAACTTTGTACCTCCTTACAGATTATCAATCTTTCGATTGACAAATAAATAATACCATATTAAAGAAACCGCGTCCTAAAACTTACAAATCTATTAGTCTGTAATAAAAAGGTAACCATAATACTTTCTTTTTGAAACTAACGGCATAATTTGATTGCATTGTTCGTTTAATTTTGCTATACTTAAAGAAAAAGGACGGTATTTCAAATGCTGACAAAAGAAGAATTACCCGAATGCCCCGTTGCAACTACCGTACAGCTTATAGGCAACAAGTGGAAACTTTTGATTATACGCAACCTACTTGCGTCCCCGCAAAGATTTACGGAAATGTTAAAAACAATTCCGATAAGTCAAAAAGTTTTAACCGATAATCTCCGCTCGCTTGAAGACGACGGGATTATTAAAAGAGAAGTGTTTGCGGAAGTTCCGCCCCGTGTCGTTTACTCTCTTTCTGAAATCGGCAACTCGCTCCGCCCGATAATCAGCGCTATGCAAGAATGGGGCACCGATTATAAAAATAATTTATAGAATTTAAACAGCGGTTGCGCTTATTTGCAACCGCTGTTTTTTTGTCTTTATTTACGCTGTCCTGCTACCCCTCTCTAATTCTTTAACCGAGACTAATAGTGACTTGCACGCTTCCTTGTGCCGCTCCGAGCAGGGTACGAAGTTCGGATGCGGAATATCCGTTTATTCTGCCTATATTCGTATATGAATATGAATTACTTCCGAAGAAAAAGCAGAGATATCTTCCGGCGTATAAAAGCACGTCGCCCGCCTGTGCCGATATTTGAGTATTATTCGTAGGAAGACTGCGTCCGATATCTCCGTACATTTCAAAGCCGCCGTTTTCATCCGCAGTAAAAGTTATATCGCCCTCTTTCAATATTTCAACGAGCGCGTCAACCGAAGAATTTTCCGCAAGAGCTATTTCCAATATATTTCCGTTTACGGTAAGATACATTTCAGTAATTTCCTCTTGTTCGGGCTGTTCGTCCGAAGGCGGTTGTTCTGGCTCGGCTGGGGTTGACGGTTCGTCGGGTGTCTGTTCGGTCGGCGGAGTTGTCGAACCTTCGGGCGTTTGTCCGCTTGAACTGTTACACCCGACAAAAACAAAGCACGCTGATATCACAATAAAAAGTACCGCTAAAAGTTTTTTCATATGGTTTTTATAATTTTTGCGGGAACGCCGCCGACAACCGTATTTGCGGAAACGTCTTTTGTAACCACCGCTCCCGCGGCTACTATCGCGCCGTCGCCTATGGTGACACCTGCTAAAATCGTTGCGTGTGCGCCTATCCAAACGTTGTTACCTATTCTGATAGGAGCGGGCGTCATACTCGCACGCTTTTCGGGCAACTGATCGTGATTGAGCGTTGCTAAAACGACTTGCTGACCAATAAGGACGTTATCGCCGATTTCTATTCCGCCCTGGTCCTGAAAACAGCAACCCGAATTGATAAACACGTTTTTACCGACGGTTACGTTTAGTCCGTAGTCCGCATAGAACGGCGGAAACAGACCGAACTTATCGTCGACCTTTTTCCCCGTAAGCTCCGAAAACAATTCCCTCAATTCGTCTTCCGTGTGGAAAGTATTGTTCATCTGACTTGTAATCTTCCGCGCTCTTTGCGCCATTTCGTGCATATGCAGGTGCATTTCGGAATTTGCTTCGATATAAGCTTGCTTATTCATCAGCTCTTTGAATTGCTTTGCGTCCATACCTTTATTTCAGAATATCCTCTAACAGTTTCATCAGCTTATCTATCTCTATCGGCTTAGCCGCATACCCGTTCATACCCGCTTCCATCGCCTCTTTTCTGTCCTCGTCGAAAGCGTTTGCCGTCATCGCAACGATGGGTATTCCCGCTTTAACGGGGTCTTCAAGCGCACGGATTGCTCTCGTTGCGTCATAACCGTTCATAATAGGCATCTGTACGTCCATAAGTATTAAATCGTACGTACCTGCGGGCTTCTCCTTCATCCGCTCCACGGCTACGCTTCCGTCGTTTGCCGTATCGATTACGAAACCCGCCGCCTCTAATATGGTCTGCGCTATCTCCTTGTTCAGCTCGTTATCTTCAACCAGCAAAATCTTCTTTCCGTCAAAGTGCACCTCGGGTTTATCCGTTTCGTCCGCATTTTTCTTCTCCTCGTAAGGAGCCGCCAGAACGCTCCTCAGCTCGGAGAGGAAGAGCGGTTTGGAGCAGAACGCCGTCACGCCCGCTTCTCTCGCTTCCTTCTCAATATCAGTCCAGTCGTATGCGGTCAGTATAATTACGGGAGCGGTTTTGCCTATAACCTTACGGATACGGCGCACGAGCTCTATACCGTTCATATCGGGCATCAGCCAGTCGATTATATACGCGCTGTAAGGCTCGTTTTGCTCTAAGGCAAACTTAGTACGGATGACCGCCTCCTTTCCGCGCGTCGTCCAGTCGGGGCGCATACCTATGGCGGAGAGCATTTTGCCGACGCTGACGCAGGTGTTCACGTCGTCGTCCACAACGAGCGCTCTTAAATTTTCAAGCTGTTTCAGACGGGGAGACACGTCGGGACTGTCGGCAACTCTGAAACGGAAATTGACTGTAAACTCCGAACCCTTTCCTACCTCGCTTTGCACGGTAATCGTTCCGCCCATCATATCCACGATATTTTTGGTGATGGCAAGACCTAAACCGGTTCCCTGAATACCGCTTACGGTGGAAGTGTTTTCGCGCTCGAAGGGCTCGAAGACGTGTTGAAGGAATTCGGGGCTCATACCAATGCCGGTATCCTTAACGCTGAATTCATAGGGGGCATAGCCGTCCGACGCTTCGGCTTTCTGCGTGACACGGACGCTGACCATACCGCCTGACCCGGTATATTTCATAGCATTGCTTAAAATATTCAATAGCACCTGGTTAAGACGGAGCTTATCGCAGATTATCGTCTCGTTCGTCACGTCCAGGGTATCGATATAGAATTCCAGCTGCTTTGATTTTACGTCGGCCTGTACGATGGTTTTCAAATCGTGCATAACCTCGGGAAGGCTGGTTTCCTTCTCCTCGATTTTGACCTTGCCGCTCTCGATGCGGCTCATATCCAGTACGTCGTTAATAAGGCTCAAAAGATGATTGCTCGAAGTTATTATCTTGCCCAGATAATCGCGTATCTGCTCCTTGTTGTCGATGTGGGTCACCGCTAAAGACGTAAATCCGATTATTGCGTTCATCGGCGTGCGGATATCGTGCGACATATTGTTGAGGAACGTGGTCTTTGCCTTGTTTGCGTACTGAGCCTGAGCCAGCGCCTCGGAAAGAACGTTCTTCTGCTCCTGCTCCTTTCTAATCATCTCGTCGATGTTGCGGAAGCCTGCAAGGATAAAGTTGCCGTGACCCAGGTCTTTATCTTCGATTTTTAAGTAAGTATATTGAAAATGATGTATATCCCCGTTATCAAGAATGCGGTAACTGCCCTGATACTCATCTTCTGATTTAAGTTTATTTCTTACGTTATCAAGTGAAAGAGCACGGGTCAGTTCCTCCCTGTCTTCGGGATGAACACGGGTGCGGATATAGTTTTCGAGAATAGGCGCATAGTTGTAAACCTCCGCCGAATCCTTTTTCAGACCCTCGGTGACGTAGCCCTCCAATTTTAAAATTTTGGCGGTGTCGTCCTGTTCGCTGACGGCAAAAACGTTCATATAGTCACGGCTCAGCGCCTCGACTATGGCAAGCTGTTCGCCCATTTTTTTGTTCGACTGTTCGGTCGTGAGCAGCAGTTTTCTGTTCCACCGTCCGCGCAGATAGAGGAAGAGAATGACGAATACTACCAGAGCGAACATAATACATATTGCGACTATCAATACGGGGTTTGCCTTGAGATATTCCCCGAAGCTCAGGTTGCCGATTGTAAAGGAGGTGTATTTCAAAGCCAGCTGATTGAGCGTATCGTCGGACATCTGCTTGATACATTTGTTAAGTATGGTAACAAGCTCGTGGTCGGTATTTTCGCCGATATGCATACTGAACGTCGTGCTCATACCGTTTACCGAGCTGTAATACAGCGAATCCGCATGGTCGTGATTTATGAACGACTGCGCGGAATAGGAATAAACGTAAGCGGCGTCCGCCTTATTGTTAAGCACGGCGAGCATAGCATCCTCGCCCGAAGTATATTGCTTGACTGTATATCCTTCCCGCTCAATCAACTCCTTGAACTGCATGTCCGCCAGGGCGACAATCTTTATACCGCCCTTATGGTCCTGCCTCGTCACCCTTGCCATTCTCGCCGTCATATAGCTGTTGGTTTTGAAACAGTCTTTAACGGCGTCCTCCGTTATGTCGTCGTCGCCCGTACTGTCAAGCGTCACGTTGACGCCCTCAGTCTCGGGCGCAACAAACTCATAACAATCGGACAGTCCGGCATCATCCATTATCTTGGCAAAATAATCGGGCATAATGCCTTTTAACTTTCCCTTCTCCATATAGGAATAGGGGGCTCTGTTACCGAGGGCAGTCACGGTGATTTTCGTTCCCGCCGCTACAATCCTGTTTATATAAGCCTGCTCGCTCTCGCTGAATGACAGTTTGGAAGAATAACTCGGACCGTAGTATTTATAAAACAGAGTGTTTTGCCAGTCGCCCTCGTCGATATCCATCTGCCTGATGGCTCTGTTGATTTCGGCAAGTATTCCCTTCGGGTCGCCCTTTTTTACGACGGCGTAAAAATCGGCTTCCTCTAAAATATCGAGTTCCTTTTCGTTTGTAGTCTTTCTTAAATTGCTCGAAACTATCGCGTCGATTTGTTTGTTTTGCAAGGCGTCCGCAAGCTGTTTTGTGCTTTCGTAGTCTTCTATTATTTCATATTCAAAGTCCTTTTCGATGGCGAACGCCTCAAAATCATTTTTTTGGCTGCTTCCAAGCAGTCCAACGCGCATTGGACCTTCTTTGTCGTAGGTGGAATAATCACCGCGGTCAAACCTGTCCTCGTCGCTTCTTATCGATAAAACGGTCTTTTTCCTGCCGATGGGCAACGACCATCCGCACTCGTTTTTCCTGTCGGCGGTTTTGCTTACGGAAGTCACTACGTCGAAATCTCCGCGGTTCAGCATACCGAGTATATTGTCCCCGTTCGGGTCGGCGTTCTCAGGCCAGTTCCAGTCCACGTCGTAACCCGTGTATTCGAAATTGAGGTGTGAATACTTGGAAACGAGGTTTAAAAATTCAATGCCGTAGCCCGACAGTCTGCCGTCCTCGTCTCTGTCGTGATAGCCTTCAAAGTTGAATACGCTGGCTTTGACCGTGCGGTTATTTGACTGCACCTCGGCGTGCGCCGTTGTGAAATCGGATAAAAATAACCCCGATAAAGCGAATACGAGACATACCGCAAATGCCGCAATTATTTTCACCCACGTCCTGATGCGCGATTTGAATTTTATAATGTTCCGCATACTAATCTCCTTAGTGCCGAAAGAGAGATTTTATAAAAATCTCTTTCCTGATTATTATGACAGATTGCAAAAGTATTGTCAATGTTTTAATATGTTTGCCAATACTTAACAACTTAAGATTTCAAACGAGTTTAAAGCCGCGACTTTTAAAAGTCGCGGCTTTATTGTCATCTATTTCACGTCTTGTCGTATTCTTCGTCCGAAACGGGCGTCGATTGTTAAGGCGTAATTAACTTACTTTTTCATAAGCTTTGCGCCCGATTGCCAAGCCTGTCCCACCTTTTCTCCTACCGCATAATATCCGCTTTGGAACTGGTCGAACACAAATGCGTTGAGTTTTGCGGGGTCGACTTTACCTTTACCGTCAAGCACTTTTTCGTCTGCAAGCACGTTGAGAATTTCTCCGAGTACTCTGAACCCGTAAACGGTATGCTGACACTCCGCAACTTTACATTCGAGCGTTAAAGGGAACTCCTCGACTATCGGCGCGTTTACCCTCGTACTCTTTACGGCGTGTAAGCTCGAGCGTTCGAACTTGTCCTTCATTTTGTTGCCCGTTGCAATACCGAAGAAGTCGGCCTCCTCTATGTGGTCGACGTCGGCAATACTTAACGTGAATGCACCGTTGCGCTTTATATTTTCCGAAGTCTTGTGGTCCTCGTCAATGTTCAGCGCAACCATATTTTCGGCGCATACTCCGCCCCACGCCATATTCATAACGTCAACG
>CAYMUQ010000065.1:0-6523 GCA_964393805.1 uncultured Clostridia bacterium | reverse complement strand
GCAAAAAGAGGTCTTCTTTCTCTTTTCGGTGCCGTTGAAAATGACGTCCATCATTTGCGAACCGCGCATTACCTTTGCCGACTGCTCGCCGAGAACCCAGCGTATGGCGTCGGCAACGTTGCTCTTGCCGCAACCGTTGGGACCGACTATACAGGTTACGCCGTCGGTTAAGGGAATTTCGGTCTTGTCCGCAAACGACTTGAAACCGATAAGTTTTATCTTTTTAAACTGAACCATTTTACTTAGTCCTTATTGTTTTTCCGTCTTAAATATTCGAGCGCTTTCTGCGCCGCGAGCTTTTTTGCCGAGTCGCTGTTTTTATCCTGACCCGTGAAAACCTGCCCGTCAATTATAAAGCTTACTTCCCATAGATGCTGTTTGGGATTACCCAAATCTCTCTTCTCGGGTTCGGGAAGTTTTTCACCCCTCTTTTCGAGAAACTCTTTAAGCTCCCCGACGAAGTTCTCGGCACGGGGCGCGGGGGTCAGCGTGTTGAGTGCGAACGCTCTTGCCGCGTCTAAACCGCCGTCTAAATAGATAGCGCCGCAGACCGCCTCGTACGCGCTTGGCACCGACTTCTTGTTGCCCGTGTCGCCCTTGTCCTTTAATAGCGCCTTATCAAGTCCGAGCTTAACCGACACAGGCCTCAACGCCTCGTCGGATAAAAGCTGTTGTTTTTTGAGAGTTATGCCGCCCTCGTCCTCGCCTTTGAGATAGTACTCTTCGGCAACAATAAAGGTTAAGAGCGCGTCGCCTAAACACTCCAAACTTTCGTTATTGTTCACGTTGTCGTAAGATGACAGCGTGAGCGCCATTTTTAAAAGTTCTTTATTCTTGAATTTATATCCGCAATTATTTTCGATTATTTCGATATCCGTCATTGTTCTACCGGTATAAGGTTGTCCAGATCTACCTGCGCGAGCATCTCCTCAACCTTACTTACAAGTCCGTTGCGGTGAATAGCAAGCGCGTTTTTGATTGAATTTGCAATAGTTTCGGGCTTGGACGAGCCGTGACTTTTTACGACCACTTTTTTAAGTCCGAGAAGAAGTGCGCCGCCGTATTTATTGAAATCGAACTGCTTTTTCAGTCTTCTTATCGCGCCCTTCATAAACAGCGCGCCTATAAGCGAAAGGACGGACGATTTGAACTGTTTCTTTATGCCGTAGAGCATCATCTGGGCACAGCCCTCGATTGACTTTAATGCAATGTTACCCGAAAATCCGTCCGCGACCACGACGTCCGCCGTACCCGCGTTTATGTCTCTCGCCTCGACGTTGCCGACAAAATTTATACCCTTCATCTCGGAGAGATATTTGTAGGTCTCCTGTCTCAGCGTATCGCCCTTGTGTTCCTCGGTGCCGTTATTTAAAAGTCCTACCGTCGGGGTATCTTTTCCGAAACCTACCTGAGCGTAGACCGACGCGAGTACCGCGAACTGACAGAGCATTGCGGGTCTGCACTCCGCGTTTGCGCCGCAATCACATAAGAGGGTTACCCCGCCCTTTAAATTGGGAATAGCGGGGCAGAGCGCGGGGCGCTTGATACCCCTTATTCTTCCGAGTATGAGCTGACCGCCCGCAATGGTCGCACCCGTAGAGCCTGCGGTAACGAGACCGCAGATATCCTCTTCCTTTTTGAGTTTCCAGAAGCCCGCCATAAGCGAGGAGTCCTTCTTTCTGACCGCCTCGGTAGGCACGTCGTTCATATCTATGACGTCGGGGCAGTCCACGATTTCGAGACGAGACCTGTCGTACTTGTACTTTTTAAGCTCCGCCTCTATCGCTTCTTTTCTGCCCGTGATTATGAGGTAGAGCTGCTTATCGGCATTTAACGCCTTTATTCCGCCCGCTACCGCGGCAACGGGCGCGTTATCGCCGCCCATTCCGTCCAAAATAATTTTATCCATAGACGAAGCCACCCCCATCACTGTTTTGCCAAATCAATCGTTTTGCACATTATATTGTGTGCCTATAAGGTATTATAACACAAATTTTGGTAAAACACAATAATATAAGGCAACAAATTTAAGCTAAGTTAAGGCGTTCTCCCGTTTAATCTGTACTATATCGGGCAGTGCGGAATATTTGTCCTTTCTTATGAGCGTTTCGCTTATCTCGCCGTCTCTTTCGGCAATAAGATACCCCTCGCTTGCCGTACCGTCGCGGCCGAAGCTTATTACCCTGTCGTCGTCACCCTCGACGGTAGTCTGCGGCGGACGCGGAACCACTTCGGTTACTACGCTTTTAAACGAATAATTACAGCCGTCGCTCTCGCCGTATACGGTGCAGGTAATCGAGCTTAGAGTACAACTGACCCTGATATAGACGGGAGTTTCTCTATTGTTTTCAAACTTCAAATCACAGTAACTGCCGCTTACCATAGCGTCCCGCGAGGGCGCAACGTAACTTACCTGCAAGCTGTGCGGGTGGTACTCTTTTATTTCCAGTCCCGCAAGCAACGCCGCGTTATAGAGGGTCGTAGAGACCTGACACACTCCCCCGCCTATACCCTGCACGAACTTGCCGTCCTCTATGATTTTAGCGCTTTTAAAGCCGCTCTTTTCGCTTCTTTCGCCCACCGTACCGTTGAACGAAAAGACCTCACCGGGTTTAAGCTCGGTACCGTTTATCTTTTCCGCCGCAAGACGGATATTCGCCGACCTGTCGGCGTTGCCGCCGTCGAAATAAGTAGTAAACGAATACAGTTTTTTAGTGCGGTTTTTCACCTGCTCTAAACTTTGTTTGCGCCTAAGCTCACGGGTGCATATGCGCACTTCTTCCATTCCGCCGTTTAAAGAA
The DNA here is from genome assembly GCA_964393805.1 of uncultured Clostridia bacterium. GTDB lineage: Bacteria > Bacillota > Clostridia > Christensenellales > Borkfalkiaceae > Coproplasma. Next base: position 3,722 of record CAYMUQ010000065.1, on the reverse strand, counting down.
GCTTTGATATCTTCGAGCAGTCTGCGCTTTGAACAGGCTGCGCCGTCGCGCCCCTCGCAGTAAGTAAAAGGCTCACCCTCTCTGTTGAAAGTGCAGTACGGCTCCTCGACGCCAATGGTATACCTGCGGCAAAGATTTTCGGCAATCTCGTCCGCACCGTTCAAATAGAAATATACGGGCGAAGAATAACTGCCCTTCTTTTTTATTGCTCCGAGCGTGCTTTCGAACCCGTCGGTAAAATCGGTCTCGGGATATGAATATTCGTACATATCGTCACCTGCGCGAATAACCAGACGATTGTTTTTGAGATAATCTGTAACCCTTCCCCTGAGCAGTTTTTTTGCGGCGGGGCGAGTAAGTCCGCCGACGTCCGTCCCGTTTACCGTTACGCCTTTCGGAAGTGCGCCCGCAAAACCGCAACAAAAAAATAAAGCGCCCGTAAAAATTACAAGCGCAGAGAGAGCATATAAGGTTTTAAAAAAGCTTTTTTTCAATTTATGCCAAGAGCGGAAAGAAGTCTTTCGTCGGGATAGAACACGGGCAGTCCAACGCGGCGCGTTCCGCCCGTATGGTGCGTGTCCGACCCGCCCGTTATAAGCAGGGAATATCTCTCCGCCAACTCCTTATAGTACTGCGTTTCCTTGACAGTATGCCCCGAATACACGGCTTCTATGCCCGAAAGGCCGCAGTCTGCGAGCCGCGCGGTAAGCGTTTCGACGCCGCCCTCGTCCATCGAAATTCTTCCGGGGTGGGCAAGAGAGCTTATACCGCCGCAATCTGCAATAAATTTTACAGTCTCCTCGGGCGTGGGACGCCCAACGCACGAAAAGCCGACCGCGCCGAAGTTGAGATATTTTCCGTAAAAATCCCAGGGCGAAGACGCATAGCCCTTCCTCGCGCCGGCAACGGCGATATAAGTTGCGTGAACGGGCGAACGACTGCATTTTCTTTCCCTGATGACCTCGCCGTAGCTTATCTTCACGCCGTTCGCGTTGAGCTTTTTCAATATATCGAACGTGCGCTCGATAGCGCCGTCGTACAGCTTTTTGTGGAAGCTTTTGTAAGTTTCCGAGCTTCTGTTCATTTTATAGCCGAGTATATGAATTTTGACGTCGCCGAGATACGCGGAAATTTCCTCGCCGTCCACGGATATAAGTCCCGCTTTCTTCGCAAGCGCGGCGACCTCGTCCGTGCCGTTTGAGTTGTCGTGGTCGGTCACGGAAATAATATTTACGCCGCACCGCTTTGCCTCCGATACGACGTCGGACGGCGACTGACCGCCGTCCGAATAATACGTGTGCATATGTAAATCTGCGCGCATCATCTTCTGACGGCACCCCCCTCAATCATAATTTTATTGGTCTCCCTGCCGTACAGCACGCGCTCGGCGTGGGTACAGGTTATAACCGTTTGAAGCCCCTCGCAACGCGAGACGAGCTTTTTCCTTCTCGGCAAATCGAGCTCGCTCATAACGTCGTCCAAAATAAGTATCGGATACTCGCCGCACTCTTCCTTAAATACCTTTACCTCGGCAAGCTTTACGGACAGCGCCGCAGTTCTCGTCTGTCCCTGCGATGCGAAATTTTTAGCGTCCTGTCCGTTTATCTTTATGTCCAGGTCGTCTCGGTGCGGTCCGCTTGCGGTAAAACCGAGGCGCAGGTCGCGGTCGTAGTTGTCAGACAGCTCTTTGAAAAGCTTCGCAGAAATTTCCTCTTCCTTACCCGAATACTTGCGCTCCGCTTTAATCGAAAGTTCCTCTTTTCCGTCGGTAAGATAGGCGTGCTCTTCCGCGGCGAGAGGCGCAAGTTTTTTAATATATTCCGCCCTTCCGCGAGCAACGACCGCCGCATAGCGGCAAAGCTGTGCGTCCCAGACGGGCAGAGTTTCCATAACGACGTCCAAATCTCTGCTCTTTAAAAGATTGTTGCGCTGTTCCAATATTTTATTATATCTCGACAGCGCCACGAAATATCCGCGGTTGAGCTGAGATATAGACACGTTTAAAAATCTGCGTCTTTCGTCGGGTCCGTCCTGAATAAGTCTCAATTCCTGCGGCGAGAAAAATACCGCGAACACGTTACCGAGAAGGTCGGCGTTGCGGGTAATTTTATTGCCGTTTACCTTGACCTCTCTTCCCGTTTCGCTTATAGCCGCGCTTACCGAGACCTCGCCGTAACGCCCCTCGCAGACGCAACTGATATAAGCAAGTCCGCTACCGTCCTTTATGAGCTGTTTTTCTCTTCTCGTTCTCGGCGACACGCCCGTACAGAGATAATACACCGCCTCCGCGCAGTTGGTTTTGCCCTGCGCGTTCCTGCCGTAAAGCACGTTAAGCCCGTCCGAAAATTCAAATTTTTCGTCGGTATAATTTCTGAAATTTTTTAATTGTAAATTTTTTATGAACATTTCTTTCTTAAATTACTTTATTTCGGCGGCAAAACGTTGTATAATAATCATTACCTACAAATGATTATAACAGAAAATTTGTAAAACAGCAAAGGAAAAAAGGTATATTATGGCGGATACTTCCAACCTTGATTTTATTTACGGACCTATTAAGGAGAAGTTTAAAGAGACTATCTCCAATATCTCCTATATAACCTACATCGACAAGCTCGAACCCGTTGAAATAGACGGGCGCTATATCGTGCTGGAAACGCTTACCGAAAATTTCGCAAAGCACATTACCAACAATCTTGCCGAGAAGATGCGCGAAGCCATAATCAAAGCCGACGTCGGCGTATCGGACTTCCGCCTTATAGTCAAGGGCAGCAGCGATTACGCGTACGAGTCCGCGCCCGAAGAACCCGCCTACACTCCTTCCAACAATTTAAACAAGCGCTTCACCTTCGACAACTTCGTCGCGGGCAACAATTTGTTTGCGTACGAAGCGGCTAAAAACGTTGCGGACGACCCCGCGGGCGTCTACAACCCTTTGTTCATCTACGGCGGCACGGGTCTTGGCAAGACCCACCTTATTCAGGCAATCGCAAACAAGATTATTGCCGAAAAGCCCCAGCTTAAAGTCATTTACGCCACCTGCGAACAGTTCGTCAACGAAATTATCGACGTTATGTTCACGGGCAAGGGTCCCGATGCGCGTAACCGTAGCATAAAGCTCAGACAGTACTACCGCAGTGCGGACGTGCTTATCATCGACGACATACAGTTTATCGCCAACAAAAAGGCGGTTCAGGAGGAGTTCTTCCACACCTTTAACGAACTTATTTCAAGAGGCAAACAGGTTGTTATAACCTCCGATCAGCCCCCCAAGGAGCTTACGGCACTCGAAGAGAGACTTCGAACCCGTTTCTCGGGCGGTCTCGTTTTCGACGTGGTACCTCCCAATTTCGAAACCAAGATAGGCATACTCAAAAAGAAGGCTTTCGAAAAGAGGTGCATAGTACCCGACGAGGTACTCCACTTCCTCGCGCAGGATTCGGGCGACGACGTCAGAACGCTCGAAGGCAGACTTACCAAAGTAATATTTGCGAGCAAACTGCACGAGCAGGCGATAACCGTATCTCTTGCAAAGAGCGCTCTCAACGAGGCAATATCCGAACCGGGTGCGGAAGAGATAACGCCCGCGAAGATAATAAACGCCGTTACGGGCTTTTACAAGGTCACGAAGAGCGAACTCGTCGGCAAGTGCAAGAAAAAAGAACTCGTGCTCCCGAGACAGATTTGCTGTTATCTTATGTGCGAGCTACTCTCCCTCCCCC
>CAYMUQ010000064.1:0-6524 GCA_964393805.1 uncultured Clostridia bacterium | reverse complement strand
TATGGATAGGCACGGGCTATTCCGCCATTATCTTTATGACGGTGCTGGTTGCGATTATAGTCTGCATTATGAACACCCTGACGGGATTTTTATCGGTAGATAAAACTATGCTCACGCTGATGCAGGCAATGGGCGCGAAGAAGCGTATGATTTTAACTAAGCTTATAATTCCCGCCTCTATCCCCTCTCTCATCAACACGTTGAAGGTTGCGGTGGGGCTTGCTTGGATAGGCTCGATTATGGGCGAATATATCGTATCGCGAGCGGGACTGGGGTATCTTATCGTCTACGGCGGTCAGGTCTTCAAGCTCGACCTCGTTATGACTTCGACTATCATACTCTGCGCCTTAGCAGGCGGTATGTACGGCATAATAGCACTGATTGAAAAAAAGCTTACCAAATAAAGTGCGCCGACACAGACTTCTTTTGTAATCTCATAATAAAAAGTGCGGGGCGGTTAAAAAACCGCCCCGCATTTGCATTCTTAAAATTATAACACACCGCAAAGATTTTTGCAGTTTGCATTTTTGCGCTCTTCGACGTTCAACCCCTTCAAAGCGTTCAGTTCCTTTAAAAGCTCCTGCGCGCTTTTGCGCGGTTTATTCTGCTCGCGCACCTTCTCAAGTTGTCTTTCAAAATACTTTATTATAGTCATTTAAACACCTCAATCGCAATTTACAACTTCATTTTAATACTTATACTTGACAGGTATTGTCAGGTATGTTAAAATAAATTCAAGTTTTTATAAAATATTTTATTGAGGCGTCCGTTCGGATATGCGGCCTTTAAGAGAGTAAATCTATGAAATATCAGATAATGCTTAAAATGCTTTTAATGCTGACCTCGCGCAGGAAAATAACCGCCAAGGAAATAGCCGACAGGTTCGAAATTTCCGTGCGCAGCGTCTACCGCTACGTGGACGAGCTGAACGTCTCTGGCGTGCCCGTCGACGTAGTGCGCGGCAGGTACGGCGGTATATTCATTTCCGACACGTTCAAAATCCCTGCGGGCTACTTCACGCGCGGCGAGTACGCGGCGGCGGTGAACGCTCTGAGCGCAATGGCCTCGCAGATGGGCGACGAGGACACCTACTCCGCTTTGGAAAAGCTTCAACGCCAGCAAAAGGCGGACAGGCGCGAGCTGGCTGTCTGCGGCAACATTTTGGTAGACGGCGGCAGTTGGGCGGATATGGGTACCTTCCCCGAAAAAATGAAGGTCTGCGAACAAGCCGTACAAAACAGTCAGAGCTTAGAGATTGACTACATATCGCGCGAGGGCGAACACTCCAAGAGAGTTATCGACCCGCACGTTCTGATATTCAAACAGAACGTCTGGTACGTGTACGCCTACTGTCACACAAGACAGGATTTCAGAACCTTCAAAATAGGCAGAATAAAATCCGCACGCTTCAACGGCCGCAACTTCGTTAAGAAGGAAATAAACAGAAGCGACATACCGCTCAATTTCGAATATTCGTCCGAACAGCTCGTTCCCGTCACTCTCAAAATAAGAAAGGACGCACTTGCCGACGTCGAGGAGCTACTCGGCGTGGACAACGTCGAACCGCGCGGAAAGGGTCTTGTCGCCACCGTATCGCTTCCCGACGACGAGACGCTCATCGGCAAGATTTTAAGCTACGGCGGCAAGGTCAAGGTTATCTCGCCGCAGAGCCTTAAAGACAGCGTAAAGAGAGCCGCTCTCGCTATCGCACAGGACTGATTATCGATAAACAAAACAAAGCGCCGCGTTGCTAAAATGCAACGCGGCGCTTTAATCTTTGATTTTTTACCTTACTTAGAAGTCGGAAAGCTTCTCTCCGCCGAGGATATGGATATGCAGGTGGAACACGGTCTGACCCGCGTCCTCGCCCTGATTTATTATAAGGCGGTAACCGTTTTCACAACCGTTGTCTTGCGCTATCTCGGGAATTTTGGACAGCATATAGCACAGTATTTCGGTCTTTACCGCGTCCATTTCGGACAACAATTTAAAGTGCTGTTTGGGAACGGCTAAAAGGTGAACCTTCGCCTTGGGCTCCACGTCCTTGAACACGCACATAAAATCGTCCTCGTAGACCTTTGCCGCGGGTATATCCCCGTCTATTATTTTACAGAAGATGCAGTTTTGCTCTGACATAGTTTTTTAACCCTCCAACTCTTTAATTTGAAACTTATCGCGCAAATCGACGAAGCCGCCGCGATTACGCCCAACGCTATGAAGAACGACGCATATTCCCAGTCGGTCAGATTGCGCACGAAAGTCGGGTCGTAAACGAAGATAGTAACGTCGCGCTCCTTTACGTCGTCCGTGCGGTCGGTAGCGGATATATTGATACCCGTGACCTCGCTCTTTGTAAGACGGAAGAGCGACGCGTACAGCTCGCCGCCGTAAAAAAAGTCCTCTTTTAAGTACTGTATTCCCTCTATTTCTACTTTCACCGAAGCTAACGAAAAGTAGTTTCTGTCCATATGTTTATCGTAATTGGTATAATACTCGTAAACGAAAGTATATCCGTCCACTACTTCGCGTTGTATACGACGTTCGCCGTTAGACCCTACATCGTCAACTTTCTTCACCTCGTCATTCGGATTAAACTCGTTGCCGTCGACGCCGGGGTCGTAAGTTCGGTTACTGATTTTATCTTGTTCGGCGTCGATTTTATGACCGTCCTGCATATATTCCACGAACGCTTCCGAATTTTTGAACTTCTTGGTGCCGTACGTTTCCTGAAAAGGTATTGAGCAGTAGATAATTCCCACCACCGCCATTAAAAACGCGCCCACCATACAGCAGAGATGTCCCCAGTGCCGCCAGTATTTGTACGACGACGAATTCATCGAGTTGGTATCCTCGTCGAAATAGTACGGCGTTTCGGGCTTCGGATTATCGTGTAAGACCCCGTGCGAAACAACCTCGGGCAGAACGCTGTCCGAAAAGGTCAGCTGTTCACCGACTGCTACCCCATCTTCTGCGGTCTGAGACGTCTCTTTGGGCTTGGGGTCGAATACCTTTTTCCGCTCCATTACGAGAATTAAAATGCACTCAACCGCAATAATTATCACACAGCCTGCACAGACGAAGCCACTTGCAAGATTGTTGAGCGGCAAGTCCCAGCAGATATGCAGTCCGCAACTTAAAAGGGTTACCAGCCAGAACGAAACGCTAGCGAGCCACTTATTGTAAAGACTGTAAACCCAGCCGATAGCCGCCGACCAGAGAATATGCGTGCAGAACGCAGTCAGTCCGCGCGTTAACGATATGGTAATGATAGAGGTCAGGTTCATTACGGGCAACTGATTAGACAGTGTGAATATGTAGCCCATATCCTCGACTATCGAAAAGCCGCAACCGACCGCCGCACCGAGAACGAAGCCCGCAAGTGGCGACCTGCGCCTTGCCCCCACTATTACGAGAACTACCGCAACCGCCTTGGGTAACTCCTCGAAAAAGCCCGACATTACCGCTTTGAGCCAAGCGTTGGGAGCGGGTATCAGATTAAATAAAATCTGCGCAACAACGTGCGAGCCTGCGCCGCCTAAAAGCGCGGCTAAAAAGACGGTCATCAAAGTCAGGTCTCTGTGCGGATACAGCTCGTATAAAAGTACGAGGAATGGCAGATTGAAACATATGCCCGCAACCGCCGTAATCGTAGGCAAGTAAAGACCGTTTGAGGTAAAGCGCACGACGAGTATGTAGACGGCAAGCAAAATAAACAGCAGTCCGAAGAGCCTCAGATACGCCCAAGGGTATTTTCTGTTTATACCCTTGCCGCCGCGCATACCGCGCGTGAAAAGCTCGGAGTATTCCGCCCCCGAGTGCCTTCTGAACGTCTGTCTGAAAAAGTATGAAATTTTGCCCCTGACGCCCATAGGCGCCGTATGCAAATTAGCCATTAAATTCTACTTACCACCCTTGCAAGTGCGCCGCCCGAAAAGGGCTTTTCGAGTACGACCCTGCACCTGCCTTCTACTTTACCTTTAATAAAAACCTTTATATATTCCGCGGTGTAACCCGTAGTATATTCTCCGTCGAACTCCTCGGCAATGACCTCCGCCGTGCGGTTTAATCTTGCTGAAATAAACTTCTCTTCCGCGCGCTTACCCGCCTCTAAAAGTCGGTGTAATCTGGCGCTCTTGATATCATTCGGAATATCTTCAAGTGAGTACGCCCTCGTTCCCTCTCTCGGAGAAAACGCAAAGGCGTGCACGCGGGCAAAGCCCGCCTCTTCTATAATCGAAAGACTTTGTAAAAAGTCCTCCTCGCTCTCGCCGCAAAAGCCCGCAATAATATCAGTGGTTATCGCGGCGTCGGGAAAATACGAGTATATGAGCGCACACTTTTTAAGGTACTCTTCCCTCGTGTAGTGCCTGTTCATAAGCTTTAAAACTCTGTCCGAACCGCTCTGAAGCGATAAGTGAAATTGCGGCGCGAAGTCTTTTAACGCTTTGCACGCAGATAAAAACCCGTCGTCGATTACTCCGCATTCCAGCGAACCCAGCCTTATCCTCTTGTCCGTGAACGCAAGGGAGTTTAAAAGCCCCGTAAGATTTTTGTAAGCCGAGATATTTATACCGGTCAGTACGATTTCGGGCGCGGTACAAAGTTTAACCTCGTTTATTATATCGTCCGCGGGTCGGCAGTCCACCCTTCCGCGAAGGTACGGTATTACGCAGTACGAACAGAAATTGTCGCACCCGTCCTCAATCTTTATAAAGGCGCGTGTTTTGAGCTGTTTGGGATAACCCAGTCCGTCGCAAGGTAAAAGGCGGAAATCTTCCGCGATTTTACTTACCACCGCCTGCTTTCCGCGTGCGCCGCCGACGTAGACAACGCCGTCAGTTTCGAACTGATTTGCGTTCTTTTCCGAGGCACAGCCGCAGATGTAAATTTTAGCGTTCGGGTTGAATTTTTTAGCTCTCGAAATGAGCTGACGGCTCTTTCTCTCCGCCTCCTTGGTTACGGCGCAGGTGTTTAAAACGAATATATCGGCGGGCGATAATTTATCGTCCGTATCTATTCCACGCTTTTCAAGCTCCACTGCTATCTGTGCGCTCTCGACCTCGTTTACCTTACAGCCGAGAGTGAAAACAACCGCCCTCATTCAAGCTCACCCAGTACGAACGCCGCAAGAGTACAGGCGGATATGGCGGCGGTTTCGGCGCGGAGTATGCGCCTTCCCAGCGTTATTCCCGCAAAGCCGTACTTGTCCTTTGCAAGGTTAAATTCTTCCTCGCAAAAGCCGCCTTCACTGCCGACTATAAGTGCGGTACTGCCATCTATACCGTTCAATTGTATATCGCTTTTATCTGCAAATTCACAGAAAAAGAGTTTGTTTTTGTAGTCTTCTGCCGATTGAAGCGCGTCCCCGAATTTCTCGAAAAACACGACCTCGGGCGCGGACGAGCGCAGACACTGCTTCGCCGCCTCTTTGGAAACCCTGTTCAATCTTTCAAGCTTGTTCGCGTTGATAAACGCCGAACAGTACTTCGAAGAAAATACGCCTATTTTGCTTACTCCGAGCTCGACCGCCTTCTGCACTACCAACTCGGTTTTGTCGCCCTTTAACGCGCCGCACAGAAGATATACAGAAGTCTTTGGCTCCTTATCGCCGTCGGTTACCCCCGTAATATTCGCGGTCAAACTGTGTTTTTCTACCGCTGTTACTATTGCGGAGTATTCCCTGCCGCTGTTGTCTAAAAGTACTATCTCGTCCCCCGTCTCTACGCGGAGTACGGTCTTGGCGTGAACGAATTCGTCGCCGCTTAAAACCGCCTCTCTCTCGGCGGGGTAATTTATATTCTCAATAAAAAATCTTCTGGGAGTACTCATCAGGCTTTAAACGCCAAAGCGTTCCACTCCCCCTTGTTGACGCTCTCGCAAAGGTTAAGTCCGAGAGCGCTATACACTTCGATAACTCTATCTTTTTTGGAGTTGATTATACCGCTTAAAATGAGAGTTGCGCCCGCTTTCAAAACCTTGGGGATTTCGGGTGCGAGCCTTTCGAGTATGTCCGCGGTTATATTAGCAAGGACTATATCTCCCTTTATGTTTATATCGCCGAGGAGGTCGTCGCGCGTTACGAGAATTTTATCCTCCACGCCGTTGAGCGCGGCGTTGTGCTTCGCGCTCTCGACCGCGACAATATCGATATCGGTAAGACGGGAAAACTTTGCGCCGAGCTTTATTGCGGAAATTCCTAAAATACCGCTTCCGCAACCGACGTCTATGCAGACGCTGTCGGGCGTTACGAACTTCTGCATAAGCTCTATACACATTGAAGTCGTCTCGTGCTCGCCCGTGCCGAACGCCATATTGTTGTCCAGTCTTACCACTTCCTCTTCGGGCAGTTTATCGTACTCTATCCACTCGGGAACTACGACCACCTTTCCGAGGTGTATGGGGCGGAAATGCTTTCTCCAGATTTCTATCCAGTCGTCGCCCTCTATCTCGCGGTTGGTAGTCTCTAACGAACCGAGGGGCAGAGCGCCCGCACAGTTTTCCTGCATTTCCTCTATGTCCTGACG
>CAYMUQ010000063.1:0-6619 GCA_964393805.1 uncultured Clostridia bacterium | reverse complement strand
GTGCACGCCGCCGAAGCGAACACGCCTTCGTTATCCTGCAACAAGTCCAGATTTTGAGTGACCGCGCCGTTGAGCGAGTTTCCTATCGGTAAAATAATACGCTCCAAATCTCCGTTTTTCAGCGCCCCGAAGAGCGTAAAAAACGAAGGATAAGCGATAAGCTCGCTATCCGCGCACAGTTTTTTTGCGGCTATTTCACTATACGTTCCCTGCGGACCCAAATAGCCCGTTTTTCCGCTTTTCACAACTTGTTTCCTCGCTTTAATTATCAATTGCCCCGCACATATGCCGCAATTAACGCTATTTTTATACTTTTGCGGCAATATCCAGAAGAAGTCTTTCCGTATCGCTCCAACCGAGGCAGGGGTCGGTAATGGACTTGCCGTACACCTTGTCCTCGGGCTGGTTGCCTTCCTCGATAAAGCTCTCTATCATAAAGCCCTTGACGTTTTTCTTGAAGTCGGCGTCATAGAGCCTGTTATTCATTACCTCTTCGCATATTCTTATCTGCTGTTTGAATTTCTTGCCGCTGTTCGAGTGGTTTGCGTCGATAATTATCGCAGGGTTTTTAAGTCCCGATTTGGAGTACCCCTCTATTACCTGCATAACCGTCTCGTAATGGAAATTCGGAATATCGTTGCCGTAGCCGTCCACCGCTCCGCGAAGTATTGCGTGGGATAAGGGATTGCCGCCCGTCTTTACCTGCCAGCCGTTGAGCTTGAAGGTCTGCTCGGACTGAGCCGCAAAGATAGAGTTTAGCATAACCTGTACCGAGCCGCTCATCGGATTTTTGATACCCACGGGCACGTCTATGCCGCTTGCCGTCAGTCTGTGAAGCTGATTTTCCGAGCTTCTCGCACCTACCGCAACGTAAGCTAAAAGGTCGTCCACGTATGCGTAGTTCGCAGGGTACAGCATCTCGTCCGCGGCCGCAAGGTTGGAAGCCGATATTGCCTTGACGTTGAGGTCGCGGATAAGCTTGATACCCTTTAAGATATCCTCGCCTTTGGTGGGGTCGGGCTGTGAGAACATACCCTTATAGCCCACGCCCTTGGTGCGCGGTTTGTTGGTGTATATTCTTGGTACGAGAACAAGCTTGTCCTTTACCTTGTCGTTGAGCTTACCCAGTCTTTCGACGTAGTCCAAAACGGGCTTTTCGGCGTGCGCGGAGCACGGTCCGACTATTACTATAAGTTTATCGCTTGCACCCGTAATGACGTCGGATATTGCCTTTACTCTTTCTTCTACAACTTTTGTCAATTCTTTGGGAAGGGGTACCGCGTCCTTTATCTCTTCGGGTTCGGGTATTTTTATCTGCTTTTCAAACATCTTTGTGCTCCAATATTTTTTTTACGCTTGCAAGTATTTTCGCAGGAATATAGTCCTCGTAGTCCTTTTTAAGCTTTACGCTGTTTCTTACCAAACTCGAACTGACGTGCGTTTCGCACTGCTCGGCGGGAATATATACGCTTATCATCTGCGGCATCAGCTTTTCACTTGCGAAACGGTTGCGGTTTTCGTATTCGAAATCTATCGAGTCGCGCACGCCGCGGACGTAAAAGGGCGTATTTTCGAGCTTTAATAAATCTACCGCCGCCCCCTCGAAGATTATGACCTTAACACGCTCTTCACCTTGGTACAGTTCTTTTAAAAGCGAGAGACGCTCCTCTTTGGTAAACAGGCATTTTTTGTCGGGGTTGTCCATAACGGCAACCGTAATCCCGTCGAAAATTTCAAGAGCCTTTTCTATTACGTTTTCGTGACCGGTGGTCGGTGGGTCGAACGAACCCGCGAACACGCAAGTTTTCATTTTTCTATCCTCTATATCTTTTTAAAAAAGGTTAAATACGCCTTACCGTATTTGCGTTCGTCGTACTTATCAAGTCCTTCTACTTCGCCAGTGAACGCGCGGTCGCGCTCGTATACGGCAATACCTTCGTCCGTAAGCAAGCCTCGCGAGGCAATGATTTCAAGCGCCCTTGCGCCGAAATCTTCCCTATACGGCGGGTCTATGAAAATAATATCGAACCTGTCCGAAGTACGCGACAGAAACTCTGAAAAGTCGCGGTTGGTAACGACACACTGTCCGCCCTCGCTTAAAGCCGAAATATTCTTATTCAGAACGGTTAAGCTGTTTTTTGATATATCGTTGAAGTGCGCGCGCCCCGCTCCGCGTGAAACCGCTTCGAGCCCGAGACTGCCGCTCCCGCAGAAAAGGTCTAAAACTTCCGCGCCGACTATCTTCGGCGTGAGTATGTTAAACAGCGCCTCTCTCGCCCTGTCGGAGGTGGGTCTTATTTCGCCTACCGAAAACTCGGCAAGCTTCCTTCCGCGGTGTTTACCGCCTATAATTCTCACTTTTTTCTCTGCCTTTTACGGTATTCCGCCGACTCCGCAAGCTTCTTCCTTATCTTTATCTCTTTAAGCTTTCCGAGATGATACCCGAGCATATGTACGCCTACGGGCAGAATTATCATTATATAGTTGAGAGCCTGAAATTTTTGTCCCAGAAACGAGAACGGATAATACGCCCAGGCAAAGATATAGCGCATACAAAAGCTTGTAAACGAATTGGGAACTATCAGCTCTATCGTCTGGAAAATCACAAAAGGTACGCAAACCATAAGCGCGATTACCGCACCCTTCCATAGTGCGTATTCTCCCGTACCGTAGCCGACCTTTTCGTCGGAGGAGCCGAGCTCTCTTTTCTGCGCGTGCTCCACGGTGTTCTTGTAGGCGTGCGCTCCGTTCGCCCTGCCGAAAATTATCAGTGCGCCGATAAGCATTATCTCTCCGCCGACGAGCGCGATTATGCAGAGCGCCAAATCCGAAGTCGAGGCAAACGAAATTATTGCCGAACTGAATATAATCGTAACTATTAAAGGAAACGCAACGCCCGCAATTAAGTCCTTAAATTCCAGCCAGAACTTGCGTTTTTTACTCGTCGTCTTTACTTGGTTTTCGCCATCGAAACCGAAGCCGTCAAAATTATCTTCCAAAATTTATTATCCCCCTTTCGCATACGAAAATATCCAGAGGAACGTCTCCGCCGTCTTCAATAAATTCGTCCGTGTACTGTAAAAAGTAGCCTATACCCGCCTTTAAAATTTCGGTGTGGGCTGTAAAATATCTGTCGTAATAGCCGCCTCCGTAGCCAAGTCTGTACCCTCTTGAATTGACCGCAAGAAGGGGCGTTATACAGACGTCTATCTTGCCTTCGTAAGCTTGTCCCTGCGGCTCCGCGATGCCGTAATAATTTTTTATGAGCTCGCACCTTTCGCCGAAGTACTCTACGGCAACTATGTCTTTCCCCTCTACCCTCGGAAGAAACACGCGCTTGCCGAAAGCCAGAAGTCTTTCGATCAATGCGTGCGTGTCCGCCTCGGAGCCGTAGCTGTAATAAATTAAAAAGCTGTCGAACGCGCCGAGCGCCTCGCATACGGCGTCAGAAATCGCGCCGTCGGCAACCTCGCGTGCAGAGTGCTGAAAAAACTTACGCTTTATTTTATATTTGTATCTCAGCTCGTCTTTCATAAATTTTCTCGCTCCTCGCGGTAACCGAACACAGCACCTCGTAGGAGATTGTATTGCACCTTCCGGCGTACTCGTCCGCGTTTGTCATTACGGGCATAAGAGCAAGCTTTCGGGTACTTATGAACGCGTCCATACACAGCGTCTTTTCGCCGAGCGGCACCGTACGGAAAAATCCGTCGGCGTACCCTAAGCGGTATGTGTAAAGTTTTTTATAACGCCTGTCGGCGATATTGTAGCCGACGCCGCGCCCCGTGACTTCCACCTCTTGCGCAAGAGGCGCGTACACGCTAAGAGCGGGTCGGAGATTTCTGCATTTAAATCCGGCGGGCGAATACCCGTACAGCATTATACCGCAACGCACTCCGTCCAAAAGATATTTGCCGCCGCGCAGTATTCCGCCGCTTGCCGACAAATGCGCGACCGCATCGGGGGCTACCCTCTTTACCGCCGTTACCGCCTCCGAAAATGCGAAGTACTGCCTTTGACATTCCGCGTCGTTTTCCGCCGCATACAGGTGTGAATATACTCCGTCTATACCGTCGGGGTCGAGAATATCCAAAACTTTTTCAAGCTCTGCGCCGTGACAGCCGTATCTGTTCATTCCCGTGTTTACGGCTATATGACACCTGCAACCTTTCAAAAGCTTTGCGCTTTTTGCGTCGGTCGCCGTAGCCGTCAGCGAGTAAAATTTTATTTTATCCGCGTCCTCCTCCGAAGTCGGGGGCGCAAGCACGAGCACGGGTTTATTTACGCCGCTCAGTCTGAGCGCCGCTCCTTCGTCGGCGATGGCAACGCAGAAACCGTCGCATATATCCTGAATTTCCGCGGCTACTTTTTCCGCGCCGTGACCGTAAGCGTCCGCCTTGACGACCGCGAAAAAGAAACGTTTGCCTATCGCTTTTCTTACCGTAAGCGCATTGGCGCGGATTGCCGATAAATCTATTACAGAGAGCGTTTTTTGCATACTGACAGAATATGCAAAATCAATTTGGATTGTTATTTATTTTATCACATATGCGCGCGCATTGCAACAGTTAATTTCGTCTGCCCGCTTTGGCTTCGCCTCTCATCTTTCTTAATACGGGGCAGACCGCTCGGGACAATAGCGCGGCAAGCACCGATAAAAGCAAATCTTTGGGTATGTAGATTATATTGTAGGTTACTACCGCGCCCCACAGCCCCTCGTAACCGCTCAGCTGCCATACGGCGATAAAATAGCAAATGCCTATAACGTAGTCCGCAAGGCACGCTAAAAGCGCGATTAAGATTATCTGCCATATTTTTTTAAACCGTGCGTATGCAATACCCGCTATCGCGGAAGAGGCGATAAACCCGAGGATATAGCCGAACGACGGCATAGTTACGTACATAATACCGCCGCCGTTTGTGAAAACGGGTAAGCCGACAAGTCCCAAAAGGGCGTAAGCCGAGGTTGAGATTATACCTTTTTTCCAACCTAAAAGAAGTCCCGAAAGGACTGCAAACGCCGTCTGAAAGGTCAGTTGCATTATAGGAAACGGTATCTTTATGAACGCGCCCGCAACCATCAGAGCTGTAAACAGAGCGCACTCCGCAATATCTCTTGCCGCAAGCTTCAAGTTTGATTTCATATGCAGAATAATACGGCTTTTTCGGGCGGGTTGTCAACTCAATTTCGCCCCCGCGCGTAAACGACGCGTATTTTAGACGAAGCTAATTGGACGGTTGCAAGTCAAAAATTATTGACAAACGCGTCGAAAAGTAATAAAGTTAAGCCGTTAGTTATGCTGTATACCGTAACCTTTAATCCGTCGCTGGATTATTACTTAAAAGTCAATACTTTAAAATTCGGCGCGGTAAACCGTGCGGCGACCGACAGGTTCACCGTAGGCGGCAAGGGCGTGAACGTCTCTTTGGAGCTTAAACAGCTCGGCGACGATACCACCGCCCTCGGCTTTGTCGCGGGCTTTACGGGTGACGCCATAAAAGAGGAAATCAAAAAGACGGGCTTAAATCACAGCTTCATCGATGTTGAGGGCAACAGTAGAATAAACGTAAAGATAAAATCTGTTGCGGAGACCGACGTCAACGGCGTTGGCGCTATGATTACAACCTCCGACGCTAAGAAGCTTTCCGACTTTTTGAAAAGCAAGCTCAAAAAGGGCGACTGGGTGATTATCTGCGGCAGTGCGGTGTCAGAGGACAGAGAGCTTGCTTACGCAAGACTTATCGAAGAACTGCGCGATATCGAGGATATTAAAATCGTAGTCGACGCCTGCGGCAAGCTTCTTACGGAGACGCTGAGGTATCGTCCCTTTCTTATAAAGCCCAATCTCTTCGAGCTGTGCGAAATATTCGGTCTGCCCGTCGTTACTTACAACACGAAAGTTATTGCGGAATACGCAAGAAAATTGCAGGCGCAGGGCGCACGCAACGTTATAGTTTCGCTGGGTGCAGACGGCGCGGTTATGGTCACCGAGACGAAGCAGAATATGTACGTCCGCGCGGCGAGAGGACAGCTCGTAAATTCCGTGGGTGCGGGCGACTGTATGATAGCAGGCTTTATTCACGAATATATCAATACGGGCAGTTATTTCAAGGCGCTGAACTTTGCGACAGCCGCAGGAAGCGCCTGCGCGTTCACGGAGGGGCTTGCAACCAAGGAACAGATTGAATACGTAGAAAGTCTTATGCTTTAATTCAAATGAATACGCCCCTCCGTCGGGCTGACGGAGGGGCTTTTTTTATTCCTCTTTATTTGGGTATTAGCGTACCTCCTCCCCCTGCAAGCGACGCCTGCAAATACGTGTCTGGGATTTTGCCCGCTATCACGCTTTCGCAAACCAGCACCTCCGTAGTAGAAGCAAGGTTCGAGGTCTTATTCGGAAGTATTATGGATATATCCGATACTATTTCGAGATACAAAGAATGCTTGGTCTGATTTATTCCCGCCTCTTCGAACTTCGAAACGAAGGTACAGTTTACGTTCGAAATGGGTATGATTTTAATATTTATTTTCTGTCCGAAACCTGCAAGCGCCTCTATGCCCGTAAGTGCGCCTATGGGTACCTGTATGCCCGCCGCGCTCATCCTGTTTAAGTTTTCC
>CAYMUQ010000062.1:0-6750 GCA_964393805.1 uncultured Clostridia bacterium | reverse complement strand
CAAGCTCCATAGCCACGGCAATGCCGTTTGTGAAGATGTTGCAGTTGATATCGGCAATTTCCTTGGAAAGGTACATAGCGGTGGTGCCGCCGTCCAAGAACAGCGAAATGCCCTCGTCTATGAGGGTTGCCGCCTTCTGCGCGATTACTATCTTCGCGTCGGTGTTAATCGTGGTCTTTTTGGTGTAGGCTTCGCCCGATACCTTCTGAACTTCCTTTACGGACATTGCGCCGCCGCGGATACGGATAATGCGTCCGTCCTCTTCAAGCTGGTACAAATCGCGCCTTAAAGTCATCTGCGAAACGTTGGGAAATTCTTTTTCGAGCTGTTCAAGCGTCATTTTACCGCGCTTGTCTAAAATTTCGGCAATCTCTTCAATTCTGTCGCGCTTCATATGAAGTACTCCTTTGTTAAGTTTTAACATTTGTTTATTGTGTTCGGCTATATTATAGCTTAACAAAGTACTTCCGTCAAGAAATATATGGGTGTAAATAACATTATTTTTGAAATCGTGTTAAAATTTTTCAAAAACTTAACCGTTTCGTCCAATTGCGCAAGGTGATAAATTAGAGTTGATTTTCGGGCGGTAATGTTATATAATAACTATGATTATGCGTAAAGCACACAGGTTCAGAATTCCCGCCGCGGCGTTGGTTGCATTAAGCTTTTTCGTTCTCATATTTTTGGGAACAGCGCTTTTGTGTCTGCCTGTCGCCACGAAGGACCACAGCGTCAATTTTTTAAATTCGCTGTTCACGGCTACCAGCGCAAGTTGCGTTACGGGACTTGCCGTACGCGACACGTTCGATTACTGGTCGGGCTTCGGTCAGGCGGTGATATTACTGCTTATTCAGATAGGCGGTTTGGGGTTCATTACTATTATGAGCCTGTTTTTACTGTACGTCAAAAAGCATACCTCGCTTTCGCAGAGAAAACTCGTAATGCAGTCTGCTGGCAGCGTCGATTTGGTAAGCGTAAAGGGACTTGTAAAGATTATACTTTTAGGTACGCTTATATTCGAGTTTTCGGGCGCGTTCCTTTTAAGCATCTCGTTCGTTCAGCGGTTCGGCTGGGGCTCTGGTATCTGGCAGGCGATATTTACGTCGGTCTCGGCGTTCTGCAACGCGGGCTTTACCCTGACGGGCGGAAACAGTTCGCTTACGGGCTTTATCTCAAACCCGCTCGTGATTTTAACCGTGTCGGTTCTCATTATCGTCGGAGGCATAGGCTTCTTCGTGTGGGGCGACGTGGTGCATCACGGCATTCACCTCAAAAAATATTCTTTCCACTCCAAAGTGGTTCTGACCACGACGGGGGTGCTGATTATACTCGGCTGGGCGCTGTTTATGGCGTTCGAGTGGAACAATCCCCAGACGATAGGCAACGCAGGCGCGGGTACGAAGGTTTTGGCGTCGCTGTTTATGTCGGTTACGCCGAGAACGGCGGGCTTTGCCGCGGTGGAATACGGCAATATGTCGGGTGCGGGCAACGCGCTGACTATGGTGCTTATGATGATAGGCGGTTCCCCCGGTTCTACTGCGGGCGGTTTGAAGACGACGACGCTTGCGGTGTTCGTGCTTGCAACCTGGGCTACGGCAAGACGCGAGAACGAAGTACACCTTTTTAACCGCCGTTTCGAAAACGACGCAAGCCATCAGGCGGGTTCGATAGTCTGCATTTATATTTTGGTGTTTATAGTAAGCACGCTGACTATCTGCGCTATCGAAGGCGCGGGAATAGGCAGTGCCGTAACTTTTGAAAACGTTGCGTTCGAGGTGGTCTCCGCCGTGGGTACGGTAGGACTGTCGCAGGGCATAACCGAAAAGCTTCACGTGGTTTCGCAAATCATACTCGTGCTTTTAATGTTCTTCGGAAGGGTAGGCGGATTTACGCTGGTGCTGATATTTACGGGCGAGAAAAAGCCCGTGTCGATATCGCGAGTTGCGGAACATATAATTATAGGATAACTCTTTTAAAGGAGTGCAAATATGAAGAAATCAATTTTAATTATCGGAATGGGCAGACTGGGTACGCATCTTGCCGAAAAGATGCAGGATTTAGGTCACGACGTTATGGTTCTTGACAATAAAGAGGAGACCATAACGAGAATAGCCACGCGCTTTTCCGACGCGAGAATTGCGGAATACACCCACGAGGACGTCTTGGACGCTCTGGATATTCCCTCGTTCGATATCTGCTTTATTACGGTAGGCGACGACCTCGAGGCTTCGATGCTTACGGTAATACTTTTAAAGAAGCTGAACGCCAAGTACGTTGCGGCGCGTGCCCGCGACGAGATACAGTGCGAGCTTTTAAAGAAGATAGGCGCTGACGAAATAATATACGCCGACGGCGAAGCCGCCGACAAGCTGGCGATACGCCATAACGGCAACAACATTTTCGACTACGTTGCGCTCTCGGACGGATACGCCATATTCGAAGTGCCCATAATTAAATCGTGGGAAGGTAAGTCGATAATCGAGCTCGACGTCCGTAAAAAATACCGCATAAACATTATTGCGATTAAACGCGACGGTAAGCTCGACCCCGCGCCGATGCCCGATTTCGTCTTTAAAGAGGACGACCATATATTCGTTATGGGCAAGTCGCAGGACGTATTCAAGCTGAGCGCAAAAACCTGATAAATTACAGACGGTGAAAAAGTGGATAATTATTCGGATGAAGAAAGAGATTTTCTCGATGAAATGAAGAGAATGCGCGAGGAGTTCGACCGCAAGAACAGGGAAAGGGAGAGCGGTGAGAATAACTCCGCGGCGCAGGAAAAGAAAGAGAGTGACGCTGAAAAGCAGGCGAAAGCGGAAAAGTATTTTACCGACGGCAACAGTGCTTACGCAAAACACGAGTACGCAAAAGCGGCAAAACTGTGGGAGAAGGGCGCGGACGCCGGTCATTCGGGCTGTATGAACAGCCTGGCTGTGTGTTATACGTCGGGACGCGGTGTCGAAAGAAACACCGTTGAAGCGGCAAGACTTTTCAAGCGCGCGGCAGAGAAGAACAACGTCAACGCGCAGACCAATCTCGGACTTTGCTACGTTGACGGCAGGGGAGTAGAACAGAACTACGGAACCGCCGCAAAATGGTTTTTGAGGGCGGCCGTCAGAGGTCACGTCGGAGCGCAGTACAATCTGGGCTTTTGCTACGAGAAGGGACAGGGAGTTCAGCAGAGCTACACCGAAGCCTTCAACTGGTATTTTAAAGCCGCCGAAAAGGGACACCCTATGGCGCAGAACGGAGTTGGCGAGTGCTATATGAGCGGACAGGGCGCAACTCAGAACTACGAAGAAGCGGCTGTATGGTTTGCGAAATCCGCTATTCAGCGTTGCCCCGACGGCGAGTACAATCTCGGATACTGCTATGAAAAAGGACAGGGCGTGGAGCAGGATTTGTACCGTGCCGCGAACCTTTATCAGGACGCCGCTTACAGAAACAACGCCAAGGCGCAGTTCAGGCTCGGGCTTGCGTACAACTACGGACGCGGAGTTGAACAGAGCGAGTCCGTCGCAGTGGAATGGTATGAAAAGGCGGCGGAGCAGGGCGACGCCGAAGCCCAGTTCAATTTGGGAGTGTGCCTTGCTTACGGCCGCGGTACCCAAAGGGACGACGTAAGGGCGGTCGAGTGGTATAAAAAGTCGGCGGAACAGGGAAACGTCAGTGCGCAGACGGCTCTCGGTACCTGCTATGCCAGGGGCCGCGGAGTTGCAAGAGACTACGTACAGGCGATAAAATTCTTTAAAAAGGCTGCCGCAAAGGACGTACCTTTGGCACAGCTCAGTCTCGGAATATGTTACGAGAACGGAATGGGCGTACCGAGAAACTGTGCGGAAGCGGCTAAATGGTACAACCGTGCCGCAGAGCAGGGCGACGTAAAGGCTCAGTACAATCTCGGCTATCTGTGCGCGACGGGACAGGGGGTTGCGAAAAATCCCTACGTTGCCGTCAGTTGGTATATAAAGGCCGCCGAACAGGGCTATGCGCCTGCGCAGTACAGTTTAGGCTTATGTTACGATAACGGCGAAGGTACAAACCAGAGCGTCGTCGAGGCGGTGAAATGGTACAGAAAAGCCGCCGAACAGCGTCAGCGCGACGCGCTTCTTGCTATGGGCTATTGTTACTATGCGGGGCGCGGGGTTTCACAGGACTTTTACGAGTCGGCCAAATGGTACCGCCTTGCCGCCGAACAGGGCGACCAGACTGCCGCGCAAGCATTGGCAGACCTCAGAGAAAAGGGTTATTATTGATTGATACGAGGCGGCGGTTGAACCTTTATCGGTTGCGCGGCGTATTATGATACCGTAAAAAATTACGGAGAAAAGTAAATTGGGCAAAAAACTCAGAATGGACATAGCGGCGGCTAAGAGGAACGACCCTGCCGCCAGAAATAAATTCGAAATATGGCTTACCTATCCTTCGGTGAGAGCGCTGAGAAGACACAGGTTTGCAAACTGGCTGTACCGTCACAAATTCAAGTTGTGGGCGAGAATGGTCAGTCAGCGCACGCGTAGGATAACGGGCATAGAAATTCACCCCGCGGCGAAGATAGCGCCGGGAGTATTCATAGACCACGGCGCGGGAGTAGTTATCGGCGAGACTGCGGAAATAGGCGAGGGTACCGTTCTTTATCAGGGCTGTACGCTCGGCGGTACGGGTAAGGAGACGGGCAAGCGTCACCCGACGATAGGCAAAAACTGCGTCATTTCGGCGGGAGCCAAAATACTGGGCAACATCACGGTCGGCGACTACGCAAAGGTGGGCGCGGGCGCGGTGGTCCTTCGCGACGTACCCGCTCACGCAACGGTCGTCGGCGTGCCTGCAAGAGTGGTGCGTATAGGCGGCAGTAAAGAGGGCGTCGACCTGTATCAGGAGAAAGAGGACCCTATGCTCAAAGAGCTTTGCGCTCTGCGCGAGAGAATGTTCGCCTTAGAGGAAAAGCTGAATATAGGTTACAAACCCGCGGAAGATTTAAAGCAAGAGGACGTAAATGAAGATATACAACACTCTGACGAGAACTAAGGAAGAGTTCGTGCCCTTAGAGGAAGGCAAGGTCAAAATGTACGCCTGCGGAATTACGGTTTCGGGCGGGGCGCACATAGGTCACGGCTTTCAGGCGCTCATATACGACATAATAAGAAAATATCTCGAAAAGAAGGGGTATTCGGTCAAGTACGCCCGCAACTATACCGACGTCGACGACAAGATTATCGCGCGTTCGAAGGAGACGGGCATACCTGCGGACAAGTATGCCGTGATGACCATAGAAAAGATAGACGCTGTTATGCGCGAAATGGACATAGACGACCCTACCGTATGGCTTAAGGCGACCGAAAATATCGGCAATATCATCGACTTTATTTCCGCACTTATAGAAAAAGGGCACGCATATGCGGTACCCTGCGGCGACGTGTATTTCGACGTAAACTCGTTTAAAGGTTACGGCTGTCTCTCGAACAGAAGCGTAGAAGATATGCTCGACGGAGTGCGCGTGGAGAACGGCGAAGAAAAGCGCAACGCCGCGGACTTCGCGCTCTGGAAGGCGGCAAAGCCGGGTGAGATATGCTGGAAATCTCCCTGGGGCGAGGGCAGACCGGGCTGGCACATAGAGTGTTCGGCAATGAACCGCGTCGCATTCGGAGAACAGATAGACATACACGGAGGCGGCCGCGACCTCATATTCCCGCACCACGAAAACGAGATAGCGCAGACAGAGAGCTTAACGGGCAAGCGTTTCGTTAAGTACTGGACGCATAACGGACTTATAAAGGTAAACGGACAGAAGATGTCCAAGTCTCTCGGCAACAGTCTGCTTTTGGAGGACTTACTTAAAAAGTATTCCAACGAAGCGATAAAGTTCGCGCTTCTTTCGACAAATTACAGGAACGATATAAATATTACGGACAACTTATTCCCCGACGCCGAGAAGCATCTCTCGTCATTCTATGCGATAATGGGCGAGGTTGAAAAGAAGTTCGGCGAAGGTAAAGTCGGCAACGCGGAGATAGACGCGCGTTTCGACAAATGTATGGACGACGATTTCAACACCGCGCTCGCGCTGTCCGATTTATTCGGGACGTTCAAAAAAATCGTATCAAAGCTTGCGGCAAACGACGCTTCCTGCGCGGAGGATATTTATCAGATAAGAAAGACCTATTCGCTTTTGGGACTTTTCAAAAAGCGCGTTGAAGATTATTTCGCCGAGGTGCATTCAAAGCAGGATATACACCTCGTGCCCGCAGAGGTCGAGGAGCTTGCACAAAAGAGGTGGCAGGCCAAAAAGGACAGAAACTGGGCGGAGGCGGACGCTCTCCGCGCGGAGATAGATAAGCTCGGATACGTCGTCAAGGACGGTAAGGACGGCTACGAGATTACGAAAAAATAAGGAAAAAATTATGAAAGAGTACAAAGTCGAACTCGCTAAAAACGCGGCAAACGCGGAAGAGATTATGAACCGACTTGCAAAGGACGGATGGGAGGTCGTTTCTACGGCTTACTGGTACAATGTTAAATGCGGGCTTGCCATTACGTTCGCAAGAGAAAAACAGGAGAACAAGTAAAAATATGAGTAAGTTTACAAGCGAGAGTTTGAGAAAGCTTTATCTCGATTTCTTTAAGAGCAAGGGACACGCGGTAATAGGAAGCGCGTCTTTAATACCCGAAAACGACCCCACGGTACTTTTCACGACTGCGGGTATGCATCCGCTCGTGCCCTATCTTTTAGGCGAAAAGCACCCCGCG
>CAYMUQ010000061.1:0-6754 GCA_964393805.1 uncultured Clostridia bacterium | reverse complement strand
TCCTGCAAGTTTTCGTCAAGCATAAAAAGAGGCTGATTTTTAGCGTCTTCGAGTTTATCGAATTCGTAGTAATTATCGTCCTCTATGCCGCACACGCCGCGGACGTAGCCCGAAACGGATACTCCCAGACAGCTTAAATACTGCCTTGCAAGCGTGCCGCCCGCAACCCGCACCGCCGTCTCTCTTGCGCTTGCACGCTCCAAAATATTGCGGGCGTCGGTCTGGTCGTACTTTATCATTCCCGTTAAATCGGCGTGACCGGGGCGGACTTTGGTAAGCTTTCTTTGCGAAACGTCGCAACCCTCGGGCGCCATAACCGCCTGCCAGTTCTTATAGTCCGTGTTCTTTATGCAGAAAGCGACGGGGCTTCCGAGAGTAAGCTTGTTTCTTACACCCGACAAAATTTCAACCTCGTCACTTTCGATTTTCTGTCTGTCGCCTCTGCCGTAACCGCTCTGGCGGAGGGCAAGGTATTTATTTATCTGCGCTATGTCTACGGGCATATTCGAGGGCAGACCCTCCAATATGCCTATCAGCATTTTTCCGTGGGATTCTCCGGCTGTTGTAAGCTTCATTCTTTCTCCTCAGACAGCACCGTTTCGCCGTCTTTGCACGTAATAGTTACGCTGCCGTTGTATTTTGTATAGTGCGTTTCCGCGAAGTTACTTACGGTAGTCATCACATCGGGCGACGGACAGCCCGCAAAATTCTTACCGACCGAGACTATAGCCGCCTCGGGATTTAGAATTTCGTACCATTCGGTGCAGGCGTTTTCCTCTCCGCCGTGACCTGCGACGGTGACGAATTTACATTTTGGCAGTTCTACGCTGTAACCGTTAAAATTACAGAAATTCTGATTAAGCGAACTGCTTATTTTGTAATTTTCAATTATTTCGGCGAACGCACCTTTGCGCGCGTCCGACGAAAACACGAACGCCGTGCCGTCGTACTCAAGCCATATAACCGCAGAGGCGTTGTCCTTATTGGTAGGCGTCGGATCCGCGTTCATTAAATCGTACGCGCCTCCCTCGTTTAGGTAAGAAGTCGGCGACAGGAAGGTTAAAAAGTAACCGTACTCGTCGTCGAAAAAGCCTTCTCCTCTGCAACAATAAGAGTACTCGATATTTTTCTCTTTGATTGCCTTTGTAAACGAGTAATAACTGTCGTTTATCCTTTTGTTCCTGCAATACGGAATAAACGCTTTGGAGACGGTTTTGTATTTCATTATCTCCGCAAACCCGCCGCAATGTTCGTCTTTGACCGACGTGCAGATGAGATAATCTATATTCTCCACGGCGTAATCGTTCATAGCGGTAAGTATTTTATTTACGTTTTCGTACGAGCCGTCGCCCGAGTCAATCAATGCAACCTTACCGTCGGGAAGCTCGACGAGCGTGCAGTCGCCGTAACCTACGTCTATAAACGTGACGCGCATTTCGCCGCTTTCAACCGGACTTCCCCACCTTGCGTATGCTAAAAAGTATTTAACGGGAAAGAATACGTTCGTGATAATCAGAGCTAAAAGCACACAGACAAAGACGACACCCATAACGATGCTGGTCAATGTTCTGTTTGAAATGCGTTTAGTCTTCTTCATTCGTATAAGTTAAATTTTCTTTCGTGCGGATACTTTAAAGTTGTTCGTAGTAGTTAATCTGTAAATTATCGACCTTGTGGAACGCCTTGGAGGTTTTAATCTGCGGCGCAAGTCTGGACGACATATTCACAAGGTGTAAATTCTTACATCCGACGAACGCCTGCCTTCCGAGATTTTTAAGAGATTTGGGAAGGTCGAACGCAACCAGCGATTTACAGTTGAAGAACGCTACCTCCGCTATGGTTTCGAGCCCCTCGGGGAAATTTATCTCCCTCAATTCCGCGCACTCCGCAAAAGCCCAGGCGCCGATTGAGGTAAGCCCTTCGGGAAGGGTTACCTTCCTTAAGCTGTCGCAGTGCGAGAACACTCCCTCGGTAATCGCCGTTATTCCTGCGGGCACTTCTATTCTTTCGAGCGCTATGCAGAAATCGAACGCCCTGCGGCTGATGGCCGTAAGCGATTCGGGCAGGATAATCTCCTTTACCGCACAGCACGCGCGGAAAGCGCTTGCGCCTATAAATTTAAGACTGCGGGGGAACTCTATATTCTCCAACAAGCTACAATTGGAGAACGCGCCGTCGTCTATCATATGCACGTTGTCGGGTATGTTTATATACGTGAGCTTCTGGCACCACGAAAAGGCGTTTTTGCCGATAACTTCCAGCCTATCGGGCAGGTGAACGACCTCCACGTCGGTGTTCGCAAAAGCGTTTTCGCCTATCTGCGAAATGAATTTGGGAACAGTCGTCTCTTTTGCAGAGCCTATATATTTAACGACCTTGTCGTCGACTATAAGGTAGTCGGACAAATTTACAAGCTCCTGCCTATTCACCGCTTCGTCGTCCTCGTCGTCGGGAATTATGGCGTCCATCTTTTCCTGCAGAGTTTCGTTCTCGAAATAGTCCTGCTCCTCGTGCTCCTCTTCGGGCTCGACGGGCAAATCCTGAACGATGGTTATTATCCTTTCGCTCTGCACCTCGTCGTCAAACGACATATTGAAGCCGTCGCCCCCCGCGCCGGGTTCTTCCGCTACGGGTGCGGCAGGCGGCTCGAACGCAACGTTGACGTTGTTTTCGGAAGCCTTTAAATAGTCCTCTTCCGAATCGAAAACGTCCGAATAGTCCTCGTCCTCCAAAGGCTCGCCCGAGCTTGCGTAGAAACGGAAATAAATATTGGCGTCGTGAGGGAACACCTTACCGCCGTTTACCCTTCGGTAAAGCTTGCCGGGTATGGTGACCTCTTTCAATCCGTCACAGCCGTAAAACGCGCCCTTACCTATTGAGGACAGCTTTGCGGGAGTAACAAGCCTTTTAAGGCTCTTGCACTGATAAAACGCATAGGGAGCTATACGCACGATGCCCTTCGGAATATTGACCGTTTCCGCATCGCCGATATACTTTACTACCGTATTGTTACGTATTCTGAGTTCACCCTCTGCGTTCTTAATGATACGCATATCGTCGTTGTTCTTTTTCATACCTGAAATTATAACATAAAGCGTAGCTTTTGTAAACTAAATTACCCGTTTTTCAGGCGATTAGTTGACAAAAGCAACGCGATAATTATAATATTAAATACACACTAAGGAGGCAGCAGATGTTCAGTCCTGCGGAGATAGCAAATAACTACGTTACGGTAGCAAAAAACAAGACTTCTATGAAGTGGTACAAGGCGATTATGTCCGCAATTTTAGCGGGTGCGTTTATCGCTTTGGGAGGCGCGGTTGCAACCGCCGCCTCTTCGGGTTTTTCGGGCGGCGCGGCGGCGCTTGTAAAGGGTGCGGTGTTCCCCGTCGGACTTATCCTCGTCGTAATCTGCGGCGCGGAACTTTTCACTGGCAACTGCCTTCTGATTGCCCCTTGCGTAAGCAAGGATATTAAAGCAACGTCTATGCTCAAAAGCTGGGGACTTGTGTACCTCGGCAACTTTATAGGAGGTGCGCTTATTGCCATACTTGTTGTTTACAGCAGAGTTAGTGTTCTTCCCGAAGATGCTCTTATCGCCGCGGCAAACGCAAAAGTAGACCCCACCGGTATGGGATTTTTACACGCCTTCCTGCGCGGAACACTTTGCAATATTTTGGTCTGTCTTGCGGTATGGGCGGCAATGTCGAGCAAGTCTACGGCGGGAAAAATACTTGCGGTATACTTCCCCGTTTTAACCTTCGTCGTCTGCGGCTTCGAGCACAGCGTAGCAAATATGTACTACCTTACCGCAGGTCTTTTAGCAGGCTCGCAGTGCGGCGTCGGAAACGCGCTTTTGTACTGCCTTATACCCTCTACTCTCGGTAATATTTTAGGCGGTGCGGCGATAGCTCTTACATATCATTTTATCTACCGCTTTAAGGGTTTCCAAAAGAAAAAGACGGAAGAAGAAAAACCGGACGCGGAAGAACAGAAATAATTTGTAGCAATTCAAGAGGGCGGGCTGAAACGCAATCGTTTCAGCCCGCCCTTCTCTTATATCTTCATTAAATTATCGAATAGATAATTCCGACCAGCACTCCCGAGAAAACGCCGAATACTATAATCGGACCTGCGACGGTAAACATTTTAGCCGCCATACCGTATATCCAGCCCTCGCTTTTAAATTCTATCGCAGGAGACGCAACCGAGTTGGCAAAGCCCGTAATGGGAACGATAGAGCCTGCTCCCGCCCTTCTGCCTATTCTGTCGTAAACTCCGAAGCCCGTCAATAGGCAACCTAAAAATATGAGTATTACCGACACCGCGCCCGCGAGAACGTCGCCCGAAAGTCCCGCATATTCGAGCATAAACCTGAAAAACTGACCTATACAGCAAATCAGTCCGCCCACGCCGAACGCGGATATACAGTTCTTAAAATGCTTGGTAGGCGGGTCCTGCGTCTTGACGTAATTGAGATAGTTAGAGTTATAATTGTCCTTATGCTTGCCTGTCATTTTTTATTCCGTCCTGTCTTACTCCCCTGTACAGAGTTTCCCGCTCGTCGCGGCGGGTTAAATCCACTTCCTTTCTCATTGATTATACATTCTCCCGTTTATATACGAGGTTACCTTTTCGGGAATTACTCTCGTTGCAAAGCGCGCCGCCGTCGTCTTGACGCCGCAGGTCTTTACTATTGGAGGCTTGTCCGAAATCAAGGTCTTGTAAATATCCTCGGCTACACGCGACGGCTTCATTCCGCTCTGTTCCATATTGGCAAGCGCCGCGACCGCCCTGTTTACCGACTTTGCATAGGAGCCGTTCTCCTCTTCGGAGTACACCTTGCGCTTGAATGAAAAGTTAGTTGCCGTTCCGCCGGGTAGAATTGCGGTAGTATAGATATTGTAGGGTCTTAGCTCATTCGTCGCCTCGCGGGCAAGCATTTCGAGAGCCGCCTTGGAACACGAGTAAAACGCGTCGAAAATTACGGGCACGTCGCCTCCGAGAGAGCCGACCAAAACTATTTTGCCGCCGCTCTTTTTCATATACGGGATAGCCGTCTGCATTGCTTTAAGCGCACCGAAGAAATTGACCTCGAAAAGATACTTGTAATCTTTCTCTTTGGCGTATTCTATAGGCGCCGCCATAGAAAAGCCCGCACAGTATATAAGCGCGGTCAAGCCGAATTTTTCGGAGGCGGCGCCGATTGCGTCGTAAGCCTCGCTGCCGCAGGTTACGTCGGCACAGATATTTGTAACCTTTGCATTGTCGCATTTGGTACGCGAAATATTCGTGACCGACCAACCGCGGTTTACAAGACGCGCACAGGTCTCGTAACCTATTCCCGAGCTTCCGCCCACCACTACTGCGGAGGGTCTTACCTGCTTTTTAATATCGTTTGCATTCATATAAACAGTTTGCGAATGCGGTAGATTTTTATTCAACCGAACGCAATGTCCAATATCATCATCAGCGCAAAACCCGCGACTACGCCGATTGTAGCTTTGAGTTTGTCGCTTGCAAAGCTTTCGGGAATGAGTTCGGAGCATACGACCGCAAGCATTGCACCTGCGGAAAACGCGAGCGCAAACGGCAGAATTCCGCTTATAAACGTGACGGCAAGCGCGCCTACGACGCCCGCAATGATTTCCACCGCTCCCGACAACTGTCCCAAAAGAAAGCTCTTGGTTCTCGACATTCCGTTAGCCCTTAAAGGAAACGCTACGCACATACCTTCTGGGAAATTCTGAATACCTATACCCACGGCAAGCATAATAGCCGCAACGACGCCGACCCCGCCGCTCTGCGACAGTGCGCCGAACGCCACTCCCACCGCCAGACCTTCGGGCACGTTATGTACGGTGACCGCAACGCACATAACCGCGCACGAGCGACTTGCCCTTTCTGACGCAGAGGTCATCTTCTTTATAACCAAATCGGTGACTACTATAAGCAGTCCGCCCGCAATAAAGCCGCCCGTAAGTATTAAATAAGCATAATTTCCGCAGGTTTCCAGCGCGGGCAACAGAAGCGAAAAAAACGACGAAGCGAGCATAATTCCCGCCGCGCCCGACATCATAAAACAAAATGCAGTCTTACCTACTTTTTTATAAAAAAATACGAGCGAAGCTCCCAGCGCCGTCATCGCCCAAGTAAAGAGCGTTGCCAAAAGCGCTTGAAGCCAGCCCGAAAGATTTACGAACCAATCCAAAACCGTTATCTCCCGTAAAATGCGTTTCAGACGAACTATTCCGTTCGGACGGAAATAACTCGTCTATACATTTTATGCGGGAAATAATCGGCAGTGATAATAAAAAAGACCCGACCTGTCGGTCGGGTTTATAGATTTAATTAAGATTAAAGTTTTTCAAGAACTTCAACGAGGTCGCCGACCGTCTTGATTTCGGCAACGGCGTCGTCGGGTATGGTCTTACCCGTCTCGTCTTCAAGTTGCATCAACAGCTCAACCACGTCAAGCGAATCAGCTCCCAAATCGTCTACTATTTTGCTGTCCTTGGTAATTTTGGACTGGGGAACGCCGAGCTGTTCGGCAAGCATTGCTACTATTTTTTCTAACATATCGTTTATCTCCTGAAAAAGTATACTGGAATTATAACCCAAAAATGACGGAATGTCAATAATTTTTATGACATATCTGCGTCCGATTTTTTTGCGGCGGACGCGCAATTCGTTTGACTCATGGGACCACGACAAAAAAATCCGATTTCCCTCGATGGGAAATCGGATTATTAAG
>CAYMUQ010000060.1:1036-6761 GCA_964393805.1 uncultured Clostridia bacterium | reverse complement strand
CGAAAAGCAAGTCGTACTGCAACGGCTCGACGTCGGTTATTCCTATGGAATAAGCCACTATCGAGCTAACGCCAGAGCCTCTGCCGGGACCTACGGGTATATCGTTTTCTTTTGACCAGTTTATAAAGTCCCAGACGATGAGATAATATTCGGCGTAACCCATACGGCATATTACGTCAAGTTCGTAATCGGCGCGCTCCCTCTCTCTCGGCGTTACCGTTCCGTATCTTTTGATAAGCCCTTCGTCGGTAAGCTTTCTTAAGTACTCCTCGGGCGTCGAGCCGTCGGGCGGCGTGTACCCGGGTATAAGCGACGTATCTCTTATAGGGTAACCTTTTTTGTCGAGATTGAACGCGGGTTCGGTAACCTTATCGGCTATAACCCTCGTGTTGCTTATCGACTTGGGAAGAGCGGGGAAAAGCTCCGCCATTTCGTCGCCCGATTTAAAGTAAAATTCGTTGGTTTCGAATTTCAGCCTTTTAGGGTCGTCAAGCGTCTTTTTGGTCTGTATGCAGAGAAGAATATCCTGCATTTCGGCGTCTTCTTTTTTGAGGTAATGGACGTCGTTAGTTGCAACCAGCTCTACTCCGATGTCTTCCGCAAGCTTTACAAGTAGCGGCAATACGCGCCTTTCGTCGGGTATGCCGTGGTCCTGAATTTCTATGTAGAAGTCCTCACCGAAGGTCTGCTTTAAATCAAGAGCCATTTCTCTGGCGCCTTCATAGTCACCCGCAAGTAATCTTCTCGGTATGCCGCCTGCAAGGCAAGCCGACAGACAAATTACGCCTTCCGAATGCTCTTTTAAGACCTGATAATCGATTTTCGGTTTATAGTTGTAGCCTTCAACGAACGCCATCGAATCAAGCTGAATGAGGTTTCTGTATCCCACTTTGTTTTTCGCAAGCAAAATGAGATGTTCTGCGGTATTTCCCGCGTGAACCTTCATATCCTTGGTCATGTAAAATTCACAACCGATTATATATTTTAATCCTGCGATTGCGGCTTTTTCGGCAAAATGAAGCGTTCCGTACATATTTCCGTGGTCGGTCATACAAACGGTATCTATGCCGTTATTCTTGCAATAGTCGATTAAATTATCAATCTTACACGCCCCGTCAAGCAACGAATACTCCGTGTGAAGATGTAAATGTACGAAATCTGTCATTTGTGTTTACCTATCAAAGACCGCATCAAGTGAGTTGCGCCGCCATATCCATAATTTTTTTCATTCGGTGATTTATGCAACTTTTGGTGATATTTAACCTGTCTGCAAGCTCCTGCATTGACGCATTTTTATCTGCAAGCCTCGCCTCCGCAACCTCAAAGAGGTTGTCCTTCAAAAACTTTAATCCTACTGTCTGCGAAATCACCTCAATCGCCTTAATCTGCGCGACCGACGCGGTAAGCGCCTTATCAATATTGGATACTGAGCAATTGCTCACTCTGTTTTCGTTGTTGCTTCTGTCCTTATGTTCCGAAATACGGCAGAGCTTATCAAGACATTTGAAGGTCTGCATTGCGTTTAGAAGGTCGCTAATTACTTCTTTGCTTTTGATATAAACAACCGCGCTGTCCTTACGTGTAACCATTTTCGCAAGGATTTCGAAATTACATAAAATCTCGCAAAAATCGTTTGCCGTGATGCGGTTAGAAAATATTATTTCAAAGTGATAACCCGTGCGGCTGTATGTCTGCTCTTCGGGAAGAGTACAGCTACCGCCGCCGAGGA
This sequence comes from uncultured Clostridia bacterium, assembly GCA_964393805.1. Classification (GTDB taxonomy): domain Bacteria; phylum Bacillota; class Clostridia; order Christensenellales; family Borkfalkiaceae; genus Coproplasma. Next base: position 5,032 of record CAYMUQ010000060.1, on the reverse strand, counting down.
ACGCGCCCTTGACGTAAGACACCATAGTGTCTTCATTCTTAAAAAAGGTATCGTCAAGACCGAATAAAAGAGAAATTTCGTCACCGTGAATTTTGATTAAACCAAGCTTTTCAAGCACTGTAACAGAATTTTCGTTTATAAGGTCGAACGTCAGCTTGTCCTTGCCGCTCTTGGCATCTATTTTAGCCCCCGTAACGTTCAGCGTGGCGCCGAACTCTGTCTCTATTAAACTTGAAATAAACTCGGCTGTGCGCTCGTTCTCCGTAACTATCTGGAAACCGTACCTGCCGTTATCGGAAATTATGCTTCCGCACGTTCTGACGTATGCCGACAAAAATGCCGAAACCGCCCCCTCGCCTTTAATCGGGGAGCGAATAATTTCGTTTTTGATTTCTTCGGTAAACGTGCTCATAATCAACTACTCTGAAAGCGCAAACGGCACCAAGTATTACATATGCGCCTTTTTATATTCGGCAAAACGGAATTTGGGCAATCTGCCGTCAATGTTATCTATTCTGTCGAGCGGAAGATTACAGTCTTTCAAAAGCTCTTCCGCAATTTTCGTGTCGCCCACCCTGTCCGCGGAGTGAGCGTCGGAATCAATTACAAACCTTACGCCCGTTGACGCCATAAGGTCAACCTCTTCCGGCGAAACGTGCCTCTTTTTCGTGTTAAGTTCTATATAAGTTCCGTAGTCGGCGCAAGCCTTTGCGACCTCTTTGAGGTCGCAACAGCACTTATAATTTATATGTGTCAGTATATCGACGGGATTTTTCTTTACAGCGTTTATATAGGCGGCGGTCGTATTGTCAATGACCTTTTGCGAAGGCTTCTTACCGAGCTTGTACGCCGAATAATTTTTAAGCATTATGTTATAAAAGTCTTTAAAATGCTTGTATCTCAAAACCTCGTGTATACCGAAAAGATAGATATCAAACTTGTCCAGATCGCTTTCTTTCATATCGGTATCGCCGTCAATGGAAATAAGATTGCTCTCCATTCCCATCAGAACTTTGACTCCGGTATACTTTTCAGCCTGCTCAATCTCAGCGCGTAAGTCTTTCAGACTTCTGCGCTTTAACCCGAAAAGCAGGTGATTAAAGCCGTGGTCGGTTATCGCAATTTCTTTAAGTCCGAGTTTTTTTGCGGCGTTTGCATTTTCAAGCACGGTGTTATCACCATGCGAATAAGGCGTGTGTGTATGGTAATCAGCAGTCAGTATCATTAAATTCTCCTATGTACACAACCTCTTCCTGCAAATAAAATCCGAATTTTTCGGCAACGCTATATTTAACCTTTGTAATAAGTCTTTTAATGTCGTCCGCGGAAGCTCCGCAATTCAAAATAAAATTTGCGTGCTTTTCGCTTACCACGGCTCCTCCAATACGCTTACCCTTAAACCCGCAGGCTTCAATTAGATATCCGGCAGAAAATCCCGCAGGGTTTTTGAATACGCATCCGCAACTCTTGCCTTTGGGAAGATGTAACCTTCTTTCTCTATAATAGCTCAATCTATCTTCAATAGTTTGGTCGTCCGAACCGTTCACTCTGAGCGTAACACCTAAAATTAAGGCGTTTATGTCACGCATAGTACTACTTCTATAGCCAAAATTGCATTGATTTTTGTTTAAAATAACTGTTTTACCGTTATAAAGACGCACGCTTACAATATTATCGCCTAATGCCACGCCGCATACACCTGCATTCATATATGCGGCTCCGCCGACCGTCGCGGGTATTCCCGCAAGGTATTCGAGACCGCTCAAACGGTGTTTTCTGCAATATTTAAGCAAATCAGAGATTTTTGTGCCGGCAAGACAGAATAAAGTATTCTCTTCCGTCCTGATAATCCCGCGCAGTTTAGACGTGGAAATTACCACTCCCTTATAACCCGCGTCGGAAACTAACAGGTTAGAACCGTTTCCTATTACGACGTACGGTACCTTTTGCTTAGTAACGCTGTCATATACTGCTTTTGCCTGTAAAAGCGTACTCGGCATATAAGCTACGTTTGCGTTTCCGCCCACTCCGTAGGTCGTATGTACGGAAAAATTATACGGAGCAACGCATTTTACACACGAAAGCCGTCCGCCGTCTACTTTTCCACTCTTATATAATAGCATTTTTCCCAATTTTAATCAATTACTTTAATAAATTTTTTATTTTATTTACGTCCTTATTTTTTGCCGCGGTATTCAGTTGGTCAATAAAGCTCTCCGAGCAAGGATAATTCAAGGTATAGTCAAAACCGCAAAGCCGCATTTCATTCAACTCGCTTATATCACATTCGGCATCTTTATAAAACAGTCCCAGCTTACCTACACCGTTATCGTCGGCAGTAAGATAATTTACAATTTCTTTACATTTTTGATATTTAGACGCGTCTTTTGTAATAATCGAAATATTCTGATACAGATCGTTAAACTGCGTAATCGGCTTTAAAACAAAACTTAAGTTGCGCGTCTTTAAGCGGAATACGTCGCGCTGGGTTCCGAGCAAGTACTTGTATTTACCGCCTATTAGTTTAAGATAAGCATTTGTCGGAGGCTCGCACACAGCCTCATCCAGACCGCAAAGCGTTGCTGTTACAGCAACGAGATTGTCTTTACCCGAGTTTACCACCGTATTTTCGGCATTTACGTCGGAGAAGTCTGCGGCGGTGTCGATAGACAATAGGCAGTAACCTCCTCTGCACCAGTTTACGTAAAAAAAGTCTTTTGCGTTCACTTGAGTTTCTATACCGTAAAATCCCGCAGGATAGGAAATCATATCGGGCAGATTGCCTTTTGCTATATTTTGCCGCGCCGCATCTGCCGAAAGCGCCACCACGTTTACGTACGTTCTCTGATTTTTGAAGTAAGCCGACGCTTTATTCTGCAAAAACTGTTTACGCGACCCTTTTCCGCCTTCAAATCCGTCAATCTGCCACAAAACAATACTCTGCATAGAGTTTGTTTTATCAATTTTACTTGCTTTGCGTACGGTTACCCCTAATATGGGAACCGTAATCACCAATGCGAGAACTATAAATAATAAGACTGCAATCTTCTTTTTCGGCATAAAATATTTTATTATTTTTTAGCCTCAAAAATTCATAAGAGGGATATTTCTGTACGCAGAAATATCCCCCTTGCCTACCACTTAACTGCGAAACCAAAAAAACGGTAACGCCGTAAGCTAAGGCTATATTATAAAGCGTTACCGCTTGTACAATTATTTTGTTCATAGTTTACCCTTTTATACTTAAAAGGTAAAAAAATACCGACGCCGTTTAAGCGTCGGTAAAAATTTAATTTAAGTTCTCAGTCCTCGTCGTCCTCTTCGGGAAGCTCGACGTTGTGATAGACGTTCTGAACGTCGTCAAGCTCGTCAAGTTTATCAAGCATCTTCTGGAAGGTTGCGATTTTATCTTCGGGCAGAGTGATATAATTCTGCGGTATCATTTTGATTTCCGCTTCAAGGAAGCTTACACCCTTGTCTTCGAAATATTTTCTGACGTCGGAGAACTTTTCGGGCGTCGTATATACTTCGTATATATCCTCCTCGACGGTGTAATCATCAGCCTCTGCTTCGAGACAATACTCCATCATGGTGTCCTCGTCGAGCTTTACGGTCTTTTCTATAACGATTACGCCCTTATTGTCAAACTGATAGCTGACGCAACCGGGTTTACCCATCTGACCGCCGCACTTCGACATAGTCGAGCTGATGTCTCCGCTCGTCCTGTTTACGTTGTCGGTAAGCGTCTTGATTATTACCGCGGAACCGCAAACGCCGTAGCCTTCGTAGGTGAGCTCCTTATAATCTTTTCCGCTTAACTCACCTGCGGCCTTTGCAATCGACCTTTTGATATTATCATTGGGCATATTTGCGGCTTTCGCCTTTGCAATGACGTCGGCAAGCTTGCTGTTGGTTTCGGGATTGGGATTGCTCTTAGCGGCAACCGCAAGCTCCCTGCCTATTTTAGTAAACATCGCGCCGCGCGCGGCGTCGGTC
>CAYMUQ010000060.1:0-1026 GCA_964393805.1 uncultured Clostridia bacterium | reverse complement strand
ATATTGTGCCATTTGGAATGTCCTGACATTTCTATAATCTCCTATCTCAAATTTTTCAAGGCGTACATTATTATTGCCGCCGAAACTGCGGCGTTCAGACTTTCGCACGTCTCTCTCATCGGTACCTTTACCGTATAGTCGGAACGAGACGTAACCTCTTCGCTTACTCCGTTACCCTCGTTGCCTATGCACAGGCAGAAAGTTTCCGGAGATATAAACTTGAATACGTCTTCACCGCCCATATCGCCAGTAATAATTTTTACGTCTTTTAATGCGCCGAACACCTCTTCATAAGTCCCGAAATGCAGATTGACGTAGAAAATTCCGCCCATACTTGCCCTTACCGCTTTCGGAGAAAACGGGTCGACGCAGTTTACAAGGTAAATATCTTTATAACCTGCGGCGTTCGCCGTGCGGATTATCGTGCCGATATTACCCGGGTCCTGAATTCTGTCCAATAAAAGACAGCCACCCTCGGGAGCAGTCAAATTATTTTGAGGTGTTTTTACGACGGCAATTACTCCCTGCGGAGTTTTTTCGGTCGAAATATATCCGAATACCTGTTCGGTTACTATAAGCGCTTCGGGGTACTTGTCCGCCAAATTTTCGGTACAGATTATTCTTACGGTTTCGGCGCCCGAGCTTATACACTCGTCGACAGCTTTAATTCCTTCAACGAGAAATTCTCCAAACTCTTTGCGGAATTTCTTTTCGGCAAGCGACGAGGCGTGCTTTACCGTCGGATTAGCTTTGGACGAAATAAGCATTTTCAAATTACCCCTTTAAAAAGGTTACAGGGTAGCGCTGACGCTACCCTTAAAGTTAGTTTTATACAGCCGCCTTTGCCTTCTCTGCAAGAGCCGCAAACGCCGCGGCGTCGTTTACCGCAAGCTCAGCAAGTACCTTTCTGTTGAGGTTGATACCCGCAACTTTAAGTCCGTGCATTAACTTCGAATATGACAGTCCGTTAATTCTTGCCGCCGCATTGATACGGGCAATCCAGAGCTTGCGCATATCGCGCTTTCT
>CAYMUQ010000059.1:0-7112 GCA_964393805.1 uncultured Clostridia bacterium | reverse complement strand
TTCAATATGATTAAGACGATAGCAACGCCCCGCGCGAAGAAAGTTACGGGATGCGGTGAATGCAGAAGCACCTGTCAGTCCGCTTGCAAGACGAGCTGCACGGTAGGCAACCAAAGCTGTGAAAGAATTACAAGAGAACAAAATCCCGAAAAGATTAACAAGTAAAATAAGATGAAGAGGGTAGAATTCTCTGCCCTCTTTCTTTTCGTTCGCTATTATTAAATAAATATATTAGGTCGAGAAAACACAAGGGCGGATTTATTTCGCCCGTTAAGTGTTTTCACGACAAAAAATAAAAATCACGAAAATTTTACGAAAGTAAAATTTTGTGAACAGGTCTTATGATACATATTTTCAACTACAAGGAAAATTATTATATTTACGACGCGGGTAGCGGAAGTCTGCACGGCTGCGATAAGGATACGGCTGAATACTTAAAGGCAAAGTACGAGGGCGGAAGCAAGATAGAACTTTCCGAAGAGAAGGCCAAAGAAATTCTTTCCGATATAAAAAGCCTCGAAGATGCGGGGCTTTTGTTGGCGCCCGAAAAAAACGCCGCGCCTATAAAGTCGCACGAGGTAAAGGCGCTTTGCATTCACATTTGCCACGACTGCAACCTCAGATGCCGTTACTGCTTCGCGGATGAGGGTGCGTACCATTCCGAACGCGAATTCATGAGCGAGCAAACGGCTAAAAAAGCCATAGACTTCCTCCTTGAAAACAGCGGCAACCGCAAAATTCTCGAAGCCGACTTCTTCGGCGGCGAGCCTTTAATGTGTTTGCAGACTATTAAAAACGTAGTCGCTTACGCGCGCTCGCGCGAAAAGGAAACGGGCAAAAAGTTCCTTTTTACCACCACGACCAACGCGCTGCTTCTCGACGACGACGCAATCGACTTTTTCAACCGCGAAATGGAGAACGTCGTTTTAAGCCTTGACGGAAGAAAGGAAGTGCACGACGCCATAAGAAAGACCAAAAACGGCAAGGGCAGCTTCGACTACGTCATAGACAATATAAAAAACTTCGTCCGCTCGCGCGGCGATAAAAGCTACTACGTTCGCGGTACGTTCACGGCAAAGAACCTCGACTTTTCCAACGACGTAATTTTCCTCGCGGAAAACGGCTTCGACAGTATCTCTATGGAGCCCGTCGTAACCGACATAGACGACCTTGCGATAAAAAAGGAGCATCTGCCCGCAATTTTAAACGAGTACGAAAGACTGTGCGACGAGTACCTTAAACGCTACGAAGAGGGCAGAGGTTTCAATTTCTTCCATTTCAACGTAGACCTCGAAGGCGGTCCCTGTCTATCAAAGAGGGTATCGGCGTGCGGCGCTGGTAACGAGTACTTTTCGGTAGCGCCCAACGGCGATATTTATCCCTGTCACCAGTTCGTGGGCGACACGGCGTTTTTGATGGGCAACGTCTACGAGGGTAAACTCAACAAGGATATCAGGTCGACCTTCGCGGAAAATTGTCTGTTCACAAGGAAAAAGTGCGAAGACTGCTTTGCAAAATTCATTTGCAGCGGCGGTTGCAGTGCGAACAATTACCACTTTGAGGGGGATATGAACGAACCCTACGGCGTCACCTGCGAAATGATGAAAAAACGTATCGAGTGCGGTATGCACGCCTTAGCGCGCAAGAAAGCGCAAAAAAGCGGCGAATAACGATAAAAATAAGAATATTTAGCGGAGTAAAATAGTTTTCTTTCTTGAAATTATTTGACTACTCCGCTATTTTTCTATATAATTATAAAGGTTAAGAACATTTAAGCTTATGCGCGCGATTTATTTGCGTAAGCGATTAGAAAAAGGAGGGTTAAGATGAGCAAGGCTAAATCAATAGTCATTACGACGTTGCTGGCAATCGCAATATTCGTAGCGGCTTTTTTCGCTGCCGTCTCGTTCCCCGTAAATAACAACAGAGGCTATTTGAACTCCATAGCGAGCAATATTCATTTAGGCGCCGATTTTAGCGGCTACGCCTATACGACGGTGTACCCCGAAGGCGTTAAAACCGCCCAGGACTACAATTTGCTTGAGGACAAAGACAAGGAAGGCTACGAAAAATGCGGCGGACTGTACGTCGAGAAAGAAGCTCATCCCGACCTTGACGAATTGAAAGCGTCCGTGGCTTCCGATGCGAAAATCTTAAACAAGAGGTTCGGTCAGAAAGCGTATTCGTCCTATTCGGTTGCGGTAGAGGACGGCATTTCGATTAAGATTTCCGTTCCCACCAACTTCACGCTCGCATCTTACAAGGGACGCGACGCGGAAAACCGCAGTACCGATTTAAGTAATGCCCAGAACTCGCTCGCAACCTTAACGGCGTACGGACCTTTGACGCTTAGAACTACCGACACTTCCATAACGATGACCGATTCGAGCGGTAAGGAATACACCGATAATCTCGACAATCCCAACAAGGGCAGAGACGAGTGGACCGACGTCGCTAAGATAAGCGGCTCCGCAACTTATTCGGTTGCGTACGGTTTCGACGAAGATATGTCGACCTATTTCAAGAGCATTACCGCACAAAAGCGCGGTTCGATTGCTGTTATAACATTCAAATTCACCGAAAGCGGCAGAAAGATGTTCAAGGAAGTTACTACGAGGGTAGCATCTTCTTCCAGTCAGATACTGTACTTTTTCGTCGGCGAAAACGCGGTTGTCAGCTTTCCCGATTGTAAGTCGGCTTACGACGAGGCTAGCCTGAGCTTAAGGTCTCAGACTATAGGTACGGCGCAGGATTCCGCAATAACGCTCAATTCTGCGATAACCAACCAATTAACACTCAAATACGATACGAATATCACGATAGCGACGTCTACGGCGGCATACGGAGAAAACGCGGCGGTGCTTGCATTCGTTGCGTGCGTCCTCGTACTTTTGGGGGTAGCGGTTCTTCTTACCGTTAAATACAAAAAGCTCGGTTTGGTCGCATCTCTCATCGCGTTCGTATTCGGTCTTGTAGAGCTCTACGCGCTCTGCCTTTTGAGCATTCAGGTAACGATAGGAGTGCTTATAACCTGCTTCGTAACTTTAATGTTGTTCCTTATGAGCAACGTTGCATTGTTCTCGGAGGTAAGGAGACTTACGCAGAGCGGACGTACTATGCAGGCTTCGGTAAAAGAGGCGTACAAAAAGAGTATTATGACCGTAACCGACCTTCATATAGTTCTCGTTGCGGTGGCGATATTGCTTGCGGCTATCTGCGCGGGCGAGGTTGCCGCATGCGGACTGATTGCGGTAATCGGCGTTGTTGCAAGCTACGTGCTGTACTGGTTCACGAGATTTATGTGGTTCGTGACGAGTTCTTCCTCGAAGGACAAGTTCAAGTTCGCAGGATATAAGAGGGTGGTGCACGAATATGAATAAGTTAAAAGTTTGCCCCAAAATTCATCTGTTTATAATTATAAGCGCCCTGTTTATCGCCATAGGTATGGCGGTCGGCACGATATGTCATTATATCTCCAACGGCTTTTTCAACTTCGGCGGTGAGTTTTCCTCGTACAACTGCGTAACGATAACTTACGACAGTTTAAGGGACGCGGATACCGTTAAGCCGATTTGCGAGAAGGTGTTAAGTGATTTTAACGCTTACGAGGTGAGCGTATCGGACGCAAAGACTGGCGGAGAAATAATTTACAAATACAATTCGTCGACGAGCGTTGAAAAGCTTCAGGCGGCGGTCGATAAGCTCAATGCAAGCCTTGCAGTCGATGACGGTGACGAGCTTTTAGGCGTTGCTTCTCTTCACCAGGGCAAGGTAGAAGAGGGCGGTGACCGCGCGGTAAAGATGGCGGCGATTGCGTTGGCTTCCGCGGCGGCGTTGCAGTTTATATACTTTATCTTCCGTTACAAGCTGCGCGCGGCGTTCTCGGCGTTACTCTCTTGCATACACAACCTCGGAATATTCGTTGCTCTCGCGGCGATAACCAGAATGCCCGTCGGCACCGAAATTACGGCGATAGCCGCCGCGGTGGTCCTGGTGACTATGATTTTGAACTGTCTTCTATTCGACAGAACGAGAAAGAATTTCAAGAATGACAAATATGCAAAGACGGACAGAAAGGAGGTCGTTGAAATTTCCGCCTCCGAAACCCGTGTTTCCACTCTGATTGCCTGCTCCGCGATAGCGGTAGCCGCCGTCTTAGTGGCTGTATTTGCGGCTATATCCTCGCTTTCGATAGCGGCAGTCGCACCTGCAATGCTTGCGGTGTTCGGCGCAATAGCTTGTTGCTACGGTTGCTTGTTCTTCACGCCTGCGGTTCATTCCGCGATAGACGGAACTTGCGAACAGGTTAAGGGCTTAATTAAGAGCAAGAGTTCAAAACAATCTGTCAAGACAGAGGAAAAGCCCGCCGTTAAAGAGGCATAAAATTTATAATAAATCGGCGGGTTTATCCCGCCTTTTTGTTTTGATAGGGACTTACGATTAGAAGGAGCGTCGGAATTGAAAAAGATAGCTTACGAAGCCGAGCTTACGGCAGAACAACTTAATCTGATTCCGCCGCTTGCGGCAAGTACGGGGCTATGCTCGGAGACCGCCCGAATTTTAGTCGGCAGAGGCGTTGATACGACCGATAAGATAAAGGCGTTTATTCATCCTTCCAAAGCAAGGCTTTTAAGTCCGTACCTTATGAGCGGTATGAAAGAGACGGTTTCGCTCCTTAACCGAGCCCGTGACGAGCAGTGGACGGTAGCCGTTTACGGCGACTACGACGCCGACGGTATCTGCGCCTCTACGATAATGTACAGAGCGCTTCTCGAGTACGGCATAGACGCGTACGTCTTCGTTCCCGAGAGAAAGAACGGTTACGGACTGAGCGTTGACGCTATCGACGCCGTATTCGAAGAATGTTTCCCTCAACTGTTTATAACCGTCGATTGCGGTATATCCAACGCCGCAGAGGTCGAATATATAAAGGAGCAGGGTGCGGAGGTCATAGTGACCGACCACCACGAGCTTCCCGACGTTCTGCCCGACTGCATACGTATAAATCCTAAAATTGCGGACGATTACCCGTACGACAATCTTTGCGGAGCGGGTGTCGCATTCAAGGTGGCGTGTGCGCTGCTTGATAAAGAGGCTTACAAATATCTCGATTTTGCGGCTATCGCAACCGTTGCGGACAGCGTACCTTTGACGGGCGAAAACCGCGATATAGTTGCCGAGGGTCTTGCTCTTATGAATACCCGACCCAGAGCAAACTATGCGGGTTTCTTCAATAAACCGGGAGATAAAATAACCGCGCAGACGCTTGCTTTTACTGTCGCCCCGAAGATAAACGCGGCGGGCAGAATGGGTGACGCGGGCGCGGCGCTTAAACTGTTTTTATCCGACGACGAGCGCGAAATTTACGATTATTCCGTCAAGCTGACTTCTTATAATATGGAAAGGCAGAAATACTGCGACGAGCTGTATCTGTCAGCCAAACGCAAAATAAAAGAGAAGGGTGCGGACGGCAGAGTAATTTTATTATGGGACGAGAGCTGGAACTCGGGTTTTGTCGGCATAGTGGCGGCTAGGCTTGCGGAGGAGTACAGCAGACCAACCTTGCTGTTCGTCAAAAACGGAGACAGTCTTAAAGGCAGTGCCAGAAGTATCGACGGCGTAAACGTCTTCGAAGCGTTGAAGTCCTGTTCGCACTTGATGACCGAATTCGGCGGACACTCCCAGGCGGCGGGCGTAAACGTGGAGGAGGATAAACTCGAAGAGCTCGAAAGCGCTCTCAATGCGTTCTTCCGCGCACAGTACCCGCAGTCTGCTTTTACTCCCTCGTACTATATAAACGGAGAGGTTTCTTCGCCCTATCCCGAGCAGTTTATACGCGAGCTCGAACTGTTGGAGCCGTTTGGAGTAGGCAACCGCAAACCTCTGTTCGCACTTCGCGTAAAAGAGTGCCATTGCAGACCGTCTAAGTTAGCTTCTTCTCATCTCTCCTTAAAGTGCGGAACGCAGGATTTTATGTATTTTTCGGGCATAAAGCACGAGAAACTGTTAAAATCTACAATAAGTAAGAAGCTCATTTTTGATTATGCGATTTCGGTCTTCCGCGGGAAACAGCAGATAAAGGGCTATATACGCGACGTCATTTATTCTTCTGACGACGCATATAAAATCAGTAATTTTGCGGCGTTGAATGCGGTAAATCTCGCCGCTTTGAACAAGGTAAGGGCAAACATAAAATATATAGCAAAAGAGCAGGCGCAAGCCGCGTTGAAAGCTTGCGGAGAGTACGGAACGGCTTTCGTCGTCTGCGAACCTTCGACGCTTAAAAAATACGACTTGTGCGGAGCGGAAGTAAACTTTTTTACGCTGTCGGCGTCCTGTCTTTCGACGGTCGTAATCGTATCTCCGCTTGCGGACTGTGACTTGTCCGATTTTGAAAAAATAATTTATTTAGACGATCCCAAGTGTGTAACTTTACCCTCTTTAGAGGGTAAAACGGTGGAAATCTGTAACGAGGTGGACGGCGTTACCTGTTTAAGTCAGCTTGATACCGACAGGGAAAAACTTTTGTCCGCGTTCAGATTTATAAGCGCTAACGGCTCGAATTTGTTCGGCTACGATATGGAGGATATGATTTTGAACAGTCCGATGTCGTCTTCGCCGTTGCAGTCGTTGTTCGCCTTGAAAGTGTTCGAACAGCTTAAACTTATAAACTTTGAAGAGGGCAAGATTTTTGCGGTCAAGGGAGTAAAAACCCAACTTAGTAGTTCGCCTTTGTATAATTTTGTAGTGGAATATGAGAACGGTAATTGATAAAATCAACGAGAGCTACGGAGACGAGGAGCGCCAGATACTTGTAAAGGCGTATCGTTATGCCGAAAAAATGCACGAAAATCAGAAGCGCGCCTCGGGCGAGCCTTATTTTACGCACCCCTGCGCAGTCGCGGAAATACTGATTGATTTGGGGCTCGACACGCCGACGGTTACTGCGGCGTTTTTGCACGACGTTATAGAGGATACTCCCGCAACCGCGGACGATATCAAGCGTGAGTTCGGCGACGAGGTCTATCTTCTCGTCGAGGGCGTAACCAAGCTCGACCAGATAAAATTTCAGTCGCACGAGGAAGAGGACGCAGAAAATTTCCGTAAAATTT
>CAYMUQ010000058.1:0-7317 GCA_964393805.1 uncultured Clostridia bacterium | reverse complement strand
GCTCCTCCCCGCAGCTTTTCGCAGCTTGTCACGTCCTTCTTCGGCGCCATGTACCTAGGCATCCACCTCAATGCTCTTTGTAGCTTGATCTTTCTTTTCCTCTTCTTAGCATTTTCGCTTTTCTGAGTTCTTTTTTACAATCTCTTACAAAAATTCTTGAACTTTAACTCGTCTAATTTATTTTCTACAGTTCGGAAGCTTTTCCTTTAAAATTGAAATTACTTCTTCGTATTAACCAATTAGTACTTTTAAAATTGCCTTTTGTACTTGTTTCTTTCTTCTCTATGCAGTTGTCAATCTTCGCTTACCCGACGAAAGTCGGGGGCGGTTTTCCGTAAGAAAAACCACGCTGTCTAAATCGACAGCTTTTATATGATAACAAACGCAAAACAATATGTCAAGCAGTTTTTTTAAAATATTTTAATAATTTAAATAAAAAAAGCGGGGAATTTTTACTCCCCGCACAGATTATGGAAAATGTGATTTATACTTTCATTTTAGGTGAAAAATCAACAAATTTCACCTTATCTTATCTGCAATCTCTTTTAAAAATTCCAAACTCTCTTTCAGCTCTTCAAAGCCTCCGTAGTCGCCGCGGTAGACCTCGATTATTATATTTCCGTCGAAACCAGCGCCTTTAAGCCTCTTTAAAATCTCGTTAAAATCATATATACCCTTACCCGGCAGACAGCATCTGCCGTCCGCGTCGACGTCTGAAAGATGCGCGTAAGCAATAGCGCCAGCCATTTCCTCTACGTACATTGCATAAGGATAACCCGAACGTCTTGCCTGTTTAATATCAAACACTCCCGCTATCTCGGGACAACGGCTCTTGACTTCCTTAAAAAATCCGGGGCGGTTATAAGCGTAATGCGCGGTATTTTCAAGGCAAAGGCTCAGATTATAGCCGCGTGCGAAATAGTACGCCTCGGCAATGCGTTCGCCTATATAGCCCATATCGTCGTGCTGAACCCCCGCCGTTCTGACAAAACCGTGAAAAGTATAATTAGGGCACTTTAAAAGCTGAGCCGAGCGCGCGACCTGGTCAAGCCAGTAAAAACCGTCCCCTCTCACCCTTCTCGTCGAATTAAAAAGGTTGGGCTCGAAATTCAGCGGCATAGTATGCAGCGAGTTTACCTGCAGTCCCTCTATCTTCGGAGCGAGCGCCTTTGAAAATTCGGGGCGGTACTCGTAAAAGGTAGATAAAAATATCTCCGCAACGTCCGCGCCTAAATCTTTAATTATCTGCGCCGCGTCCTCCGAGTGCTTTTCGGGAAAGAGCAACGCCGTGGAAATTCCTATTTTCATAAGTTTATTTTATCATTAAATTACGCGTATTACAATTATCAGAGTGAGTAATCCACTTTTTTGCCGCTTGACCTGTAATATATATCCCCGCCCTGCGAATAGAAAGTTTTGTTTTCGCCGTCGACGTTAAAGTATATATTCATATTATAATATCTGATAGTTTCCTCTTGCCCGTTACTGCGTTTACCGTAAGAGTAAAGAGCGGTCTTTCTAATCCGTTCTATTTCGCTTACGCTTTTACCTATATTGACCGTAAAATTCAGATTTATCGTATTTTCGGAAGTGCAGTCATCGGGTACGAACGTATATGCTCCGAGACTATTCAAGCCGTCGAGTTCTGACGGCAAAAACACGCTGAACGGCGAAGGTCTGCCCGAAAACCCGGGGTTACCCTTTGCGCCCAGGCACTTTACTTTATAGCCGTCGTATTCGTCGGGCACGGTGAACTCCATACTATTTGCGTCACCGTCCCACTCGCACCGCGAGGCAAGCGATTTTTTATGAGTTTTATTGCTCATCAATTCGACGCCGCCGACAGACGAATAATTACCGTACCGACTGCCGATATCGCAAGCCGACAAAAACGATATAACGCTCATTAAGATTACGAATATGATTGAATATAAAATTACTTTTTCCCGCTTTATACGGCTCGTCCAAACTTTCATAAGTTCATTATATCACACCGCGCCGCAAAAAGCAAGATTAACTTTTATTCACCCAAGGCTATGTACCGCGACAGACAGTAAGTAATTTTTTCGTCGGCGATACCCGAAATCGGCGAGAGCGGATACCCGCCCTGCGGTTCGCACTCGTTGCAAAAATCGGACTTGTCGACCTTTACTCCCTCCTGCTTGCGGGCGCCCGCAAACGACTTGACGGCGGAAAGCATACCCGAAAGCTGTTCCGCCTGGTTTAACGTTTTACAAATATCTTCGCCGCCGAGGCTCTCCAAAACGGGCTTTAATTCGGACATATTGCCGCCCTTACCTCCGAGCATAAGCGCAAGCAACAAAACGATAAGTTGCATAAAATTGCCCTCCGACATAAACTGTATTATTACATTTTATGCCGAGGTTTCAATGAAAGATTTCAAAAGTTATTCCAAAGAACCCGAAAAAAATAGCGGCCCAACGGGCGGACAGAACGTGGAGCAGACCGTGAATATGGCGACGACGCTCGCCAAAGCGTTCAGCGGTAAAAGCGAAAAGGACGTCTGGCAGACCATACTTGCACAAGCCGAACAGGGCAAACGCGACGGCACGCTGACCAACGCCGATTTGGACAATTTCTATAACGTCTTGTCCCCTATGTTAGACGGTTTCAAAAGACAGAGATTGAAGTCCATTATTGCAAAACTGAAGGCAATATAAAAGCCTTCCCGCAATTTACGAGAAGGCGTAGACGAAACTGTTTCGTCCGGATTATTCCCGCGAGAGTTTTTCCACCGCACGCAGGAAACAATTTATCTCTATTTCGTTATTGAATGCCGACAGCGACGCGCGCACCAGCCCGTCGCTTTTCAGCGCACGGTGCATAAGCGGAGCGCAGTGCAGTCCTCCGCGGACGCATATCGAGTACTCCTCCGAAAGCTTATACGCAACCATTTCGGACTGGATATTGTCCATCGAAAAGGTAACCAGACCGAACGGATTGCTTTTCGAATACAGCCGCACGCCCTTGATTTTGGACAGTCCGTTCAGCATTAAGTCGGTCAGGTATACCGTGCGGTCGTGGTTTTCGTACATATGGTTTTTAAGGTACAGCGCGCCCTCTCCCAATGATACGATTGCGGGATATGCGATAGTGCCCGCTTCAAGTCTGTCGGGATAGAAGTCCGGCATATCTAAATTCATACTTTCACTGCCCGTTCCGCCGAACGCAAACGGTTCGGGGTTGAAACGCTTTGAAAACACGAGCGCACCGCTGCCCTGTATGCCGAGCATACCTTTATGTCCTGCCACGCACAGAGCGTCGATGCCCATATCGGTAATATTTATTTTGACGTGACCGCACGCCTGCGCGCCGTCGCAGATTAAGAGAACGCCCTGCGGGATATTTTTTCTGATTTTTTCTATATCAGCCGAAATTCCCGTCACGTTCGAGGCAAGGGTAACGATTACCGCCTTTGCACCGTCGCGGGCGGAGGAAATAATAAAATCTTCGTCGATTTCGCCGCTCTCGTTCAAAGGAGCCAAATCGACCTTTACTCCCCTTTTTTCAAGGTAATTCAAAGGGCGAAGAACGGAGTTGTGTTCGGCGACGGTCGAAACCACTTTATCCCCGGGCTTCAACGTACCGAAAATAGCGATATTCAAAGCTTCGGTGCAGTTCTTGGTAAAGATTACGTTATCCGAAGAATTAGCTCCGAAAAATTCACATAGAAGTGAGCGGACGGCGTACACGCGCTCGGCGCACGCAAGCGACAGCTTGTGTCCGCTACGGCCTGGGTTGGCGCAGTTTCTGATTGCCGCGGTAACCGCGTTTACTACTCCGTCGGGCTTGAAACCGCCCGTTGCCGCATTATCAAAATAAATCACGATGACACCGCCCGTTACATAAAATGTAATATATATTATTACAGAGGAAAAGATAATATGACGGAAATTTTAGCGGTCTTTCGTTCACGCTCTCAGGCGATGGACTGTTATACGCGAATGAGAGCATTCAACATTCCCGCGAGTTTAATAAACACTCCCAAGGAAGCCAACGCAGGGTGCGGTCTCTCCGTTAAATTTGCGTATAACGCGGCGGCACGAGCTAAAAAGCTGATTGAGAGAATGAACTATTCCTCCTTCTACGGTTACCTGAAAATGGACGACAGACGCGGCAATATAAACGTAAAACGCTATTGATTTGCTTGTATTGTTTATCGGCGCGTGATAAAATACGGGTATGAGTGAAAATAAAGTTGAAATTTTGAAAGAACTTGAAAAACTCTATCCCGACGCGCGCCCTGCGCTTGAATTCAAAAGCCCGTACGAGTTGCTCGTTGCGGTTATTCTGTCCGCACAGTGCACCGACGAGAGAGTAAACAAGGTCACGAGCGTGCTGTTTCTAAAGTATAATACGCCCGAGGCAATGGTAACCTTATCTCAGCAGGAGCTTGAAAAATATATTTTTTCGTGCGGCTTTTACAGACACAAGGCGGCGCACATACTCTCCGCTTCGCACGACATTATAGAAAAATTCGGCGGACAGGTTCCAAGCGATTTTAACGACCTAAAATCCCTTGCGGGAGTTGGACAGAAAACGGCAAACGTCGTTTGGGCGGTAGCTTTCGGCAAGGACGCCATTGCTGTCGACACGCACGTATTCCGCGTATCGAACAGGCTGGGACTTGCGGAGGCGAACACCCCCGAAAAGACCGAGATACAGCTTAAAGAAGCTATTCCCAAAAATCAATGGTCGAAGGCGCACCACTACCTCATATATCACGGCCGACGGGTCTGCCACTCGCAGAAACCCGACTGCGCAAACTGCACACTGAAACAATACTGTAAATTTTATAACGCATAATAAAAGCCGCGGAGCGCAAGTACTTGCGCTCCGCGGCAATTTTTATAAACGTTTATCTATTGTCTTTTTTCTTTTTATGGGTTTTGATAAGAACTACGATAGCTACCGTCACGCCTATAACGTAGGGAAGGACGCTCACTATGATAATTATAATTAAAACCGCCATACCTAAGTAGCTAAGGTCTACTCCCGGTTTCTCCGTGTACGAATAGTACTCGTAGAGATTAAATTCAATCTCGCCGTCGGGGAGCTTATCGAAAAATACTTTATATCCGCCGGCAACGTTCTGATAGTTGTGACCGTAGTAACCGTTCTTATCGTCAATGGTATAAAAACTTCCGAGACTGAAATTCGTACGGATTACGACTTCCAGACTTCCGAACGAAGCCCAACTCTTTGCCGGGGACAGATGATACTTGAATTCGTAGCCGCTACCGTAGTAACGGGGAAATATGGGTGAAACCACCGTATTTACCGCCCTCTCTCCGGGATAAATCTCGAACTCATAGACGTACCATGCGGTGAAATAATCGGGTGAGAAATACGAAATAGAGGATACCGAAATCGGACTTACCGAAGTAAGCGACATTGTGGACATTACGGCGTTAAACCAGTCCACTTCGCTAATTCCGCTCTCTTCCTGACGGCTTTTCAAAAGCAAATCTTTAAGCGTTATTGCCTCCTGCTTTTCGACCGTAACGGGTGCATCGGTAAGTTTTTCCGTTCTTCCGTTCCACTTTATCGACTCTGCACTGAACGTGAGAGTGTCGAAATTGTCCTCGCCCAGAACGTAAAGATAGCCTTCGCCTGCCGCTTTGTAGAACGTTATTTCCGCGCTGTCTTTATAAGAGTTGCTTATATAGCGCGTTTTGGTTTTGTCGAGCGTAAGGTCGGCGGTATAACGGACGTACATTCTGTTGCTCTCGTCCCACTCGGTCCTTGCCTCTTCCGTGTCGCTTCCGTAAGTGAATTTGTACGGTGTGACGGTTAAATCTTTATTATAAAAAGCGTCCTCGTAGAAATCATCCGAGAGATTTTTAAGCGGTTCCGCCGACGTTTCCGACCCGCCGTTGCCGTTATAGGTATGACGGGTTACGACTTCAAGCTCGGTTTCGTCCTTATACACCTTGGGTGCAAACTTGGTCATATCCGAAAAATAGCTTGGAATATTGCCTGCGAGAAAGCCCATTTTGGTCTTTACCGTTTCCTGCGTCGGATTAAAGAAATGATACTCCGCAGTTACGGTTGATTTATAGTCCGCCTCGTTATTATAGGAGGGGAACGAAGTCACGTCGAAATAGAGCTTCTCGCTCTCGACCTCTAAAACGCTTTTCTCACCGCTTGCAACGAGCGCTCCCGACGAGTCGTACCTGTTCTCGTATATATCTCCCGAATTTGCGAATACGCTTCCGACCGCAAGAGGAATTACCGCCGCGAGTGCGGCAACCGCTAAAACAATTCCCTTCGATTTTTTCATTTCGCCGTTACTCCTTTTTTATTATACACCATTATATACCCCGCAAAATAAAAATGCAAGCCCTTTAAAAAATTGCAAATTGACATAATTGTATAAATATTATATACTAAGAGTATAACCTTTATAAGGAGGTCATTATGCACCGCAGTCACGACCATTCGACACTATTCTTTTTCATTGACAGAATGATTGACATGAGCGACGCTTACCACGCCATTAAAGCTAACGAAGAAGAAGCAAAAAACAGCAAATATTTCGGCTTGCAGGCGGTAAAGAATAATATAATTTTATTTATTCTTACCGCATTAACTATCGGAATGACAATCGGCGCGATTGTCTTCTTTAAGGCGTCCGGAATATGGCAGGGCATACTTATGATAATCGTGGCAATAGCTTCTTTCCCCTTTATGATTATCTATATCGTATTTGCGCTCAACTGCGATATTAAACAGATGACGCTCAATAAAAAGCCCATCGGCTTGGTATCGCTTCTGTTTACTCTGCTTATCATCGCCGCGGCAATCGCAGCGGTAATTGTAACAGTTATTGTTTTATAAATATTTAAATATTTTAAAAGGCGCAACTTTTTGCAAAGTTGCGCCTTTATTGTTGTTTAATTTAATTAGCCGAGGATCTTAGCAACGACGCCGGAGCCGACCGTTCTGCCGCCTTCACGGATAGCGAACTTAAGCTTTTCTTCAACTGCAACGGGCTTGATAAGCTCAACAGTGATGGTTACGTGGTCGCCGGGCATAACCATTTCGGTGCCCTTAGGAAGCTCGATGGAGCCGGTAACGTCGGTAGTTCTGATGAAGAACTGAGGACGATAGTGATTGAAGAAAGGAGTGTGACGTCCGCCCTCTTCAGCCTTAAGAACGTAAACCTGAGCTTCGAACTTGGTTGCGGTCTTAACGGTGCCGGGCTTTGCGAGAACCTGTCCCTTTTCAATACCCTTACGGTCGATACCACGAAGAAGTGCGCCGATGTTGAAGCCTGCGATAGCTTCGTCAACG
>CAYMUQ010000057.1:0-7356 GCA_964393805.1 uncultured Clostridia bacterium | reverse complement strand
ATGAAGAGGACTGCGGAGGTTATCGACTGCTGGTTCGATTCGGGTTCTATGCCTTTCGCACAGTATCATTATCCTTTCGAAAACAAGGATTTGTTCGAAAAAACCTTCCCCGCGGACTTCATATCCGAGGCGGTAGACCAAACGCGCGGCTGGTTCTATACCCTGCTCGTAATAAACACTATACTTTTCGGCAAAGCGCCCTTTAAAAACTGCATAGTTTTAGGTCACGTCAACGATAAAAACGGCATAAAAATGTCCAAACACAAGGGCAACGTCGTCGACCCCTGGTCGGTACTCGACAAACAGGGCGCGGACGCGGTGCGTTGGTATTTCTATACTTCGTCGTCACCCTGGCTTCCGTCGAGGTTCTACGAGGACGCGGTGTCCGAGGTACAGAGAAAATATATCGGCACGCTCTGGAACACCTACGCGTTCTTCACTCTGTATGCCGAGATAGATAAATTCGACCCGTCGAAGTATTCGCTTGCGAATTGCAAACTGACGCTTATGGATAAGTGGATACTTTCCAAGCTCAATTCGCTTGTAAAGCTCGTCGACGCCGACCTTGAAAAGTACGAAATCTGCGAGAGCGCGAGAGCTTTGCAGAATTTCTCGGATATCTTATCCAACTGGTACGTCCGCCGTTGCCGCGAGAGGTACTGGGGCAGTGATATGACCGAGGACAAAATAGCGGCGTACTGCACGCTGTACGAGTGCCTCGTTACGCTTGCCAAGCTGACCGCACCTTATACTCCGTTTATTGCGGAGATGATGTACCTCAATCTTGTGCCTCAGTTCGATACGAGTGCGCCCGTATCAATTCATCTTTGCCCGTTCCCCGCAGCAAACGAAAAGCTTATCGACGCGGAGCTTGAAAAGGCTATGGACGGCGTTACGGATATTGTAGTAATCGGCAGAGCCGCAAGAAACGCAGGTAACCTTAAAAACCGTCAGCCGCTGTCGGAAATGGTCGTAATTACAAACCGTCAACTCACCCTGTCCGAAGAGGAAAAGGCGATAATCTTAGAGGAGTTGAACGTAAAAGAACTTAACTTTGCCGACGACGCGGGCAAATTTATAAGCTATAAATTAAAGCCTCAGCTCAAAACCCTGGGACCCAAGTACGGCAAAAAGCTGGGTGCAATCTCCGCATTCCTTGCCAACTGCAACGCAGGGGAAGTGGTCGCGGCGGTCAAAAACGGCGGAAGCTATACGATTGACGAAATAGACGTAACCCTGATAGAAGAAGATTTACAGATTTTGACCGAGAGTGACGGCGGCTACGTTTCTGCCGCTGACAAGGGCATTACGGTTGCACTCAATTCGCACCTTACCGAAGAGCTCTTAGACGAGGGCGTCGAGCGCGAGCTCATATCAAAGATACAGAATATGAGAAAGGACGCGGGCTTCGAGGTCACCGATCGCATTGAAATTTACTTCAAAGCGGACGGCAGAGTTGGTAAGATTTTAAAGGCGGGCGCGTTTGCGTCTTCCGTGCTTGCCGAAAAGGTCGAAGAGGGCTCTCACGACGGTTTTACTAAGGAACTGTCGATTAATGGTGAAAAAGCAACCGTTACTCTGGTCAGATAAAAACTATATATTATTTAGTAATAAAAACAACATTAAATCAGCCAAACGCTCATAGGTTATTCTATGAGCGTTTTCGATTTAAGAAAGGGTGAATGCGGAAAAATTTTGTCGGTTGCGGCAGACGGCGCGGCGGGGGAGCGCCTTTTATCTCTCGGCTTTAAAAAAGGACAGATGGTAACCGTGCTGTCCTTTTCGCTGTTCAAAGGCAGTGTGCTTTTGGGCGTGGGGTATAACCGCGTAGCGGTAAGGAAATCGGTCGCAGAGCGTATAGAGGTGGAAAAAGTTGTTTAAGTCCAAGACGCGCGCCGCCGCAAAAGTAACCAAAAAAGTAGTGCTTGCGGGCAACCCGAACGCAGGCAAGACCACCCTTTTCAACGCGCTTACAAGAAGCAGTTTAAAGACGGGAAATTTCCACGGCGTAACCACCGCGCCCGCCCAAAAGACGGTGGGGGACATAACCTTCGTCGACGTGCCGGGTATGTACTCCTTCAACGGTTACACGATGGAGGAGGCGTCCGCGCGTGAAGAGAGTAAGAGCGCGGATTTGATAATAAACGTCGTAGACTGCCTGACTTTGGAGAGCTCGCTCGACCTGACGAGAAGGCTCATAGGTTTGAATAAAAACGTTATAGTCTATCTCACCAAAGCCGACCGACTTAAAGCGAGAGGCGGCAAAGTGGACGCGGCAATGCTTCAAAAAATGTTGGGTGTACCCGTGCACTTATGTACGCCCGCGCAATTGAAAAGCGTAATAGCAAACGATAGCGTTCAATACACCGAGCCCGACGTGAAAATCAGCTTGGATAAGGCATATTACGGGGGCAAAAATAGTTTAAACGCCGCAGAAAAAGTCTTTTACAACAAATTTTTCGCTCTGCCGTTTTTCGTTTGTACTCTGGTTGCAACCTTCTTTTTCACCTTTCACCCGATAATGCCGGGGGCGCTTTTAAAGGGGCTTTTGGAGATGCTTATTTGCGACAAGCTCGCAGGCGCAATAGACAACCTCATCGTCAATCCCGTGCTCGCCTCGTTTGTAACCGAGGGGGTAATAGGCGGCGTGGGCGGCGTGCTCTCGTTTCTGCCGCAGATTTCGATACTTTATCTCGTCCTGATTTTGTTGGACGAGAGCGGCGTGTCGTCCGCATTGTCGTTCGTCACCGACGGGCTGTTTGAAAAGGTGGGACTTTCGGGCAGGGCGGCTTTTTCGCTGACTGCGGGACTTGGCTGTACCGCCGCGGCAATCGCCACCACGCGAGGATACGCCGAGGACAGCGCAAGACGAAAGACGGTAGCCGTCTTGCCGCTCGTACCGTGCGGTGCAAAGCTTCCCGTGTTCTTGACCTTTTTGGCGCCGCTCTTTAAAAATCCCTTCCCCGCCGTGTGTGCGCTCTATTTTTCGGGCGTCGCACTTGCGATAATCATATCGGCAATTTTAAAGGGTAAGAAAGAGGGGCTTATAACCGAGGTTACTCCCGTAAACCTTCCGCGCTTTACAAGCGTAATAAAAAAGTTGTATTTTCAGGTCAAATCGTTTATAATCAAGGTGACGGGCGTAATCTTCGCGTTCTGCATTATAAGCTGGCTTTTATCGCACCTGAATTTTACCGTCGGCTTCTGTCAGCCAGAAGAGAGCATTTTAGGCGGCATATCAAAGCTACTTTGCTACCTTTTCTATCCTATGGGTATTCGCGACTGGCGGCTTGCGTACGCGGCGCTTACGGGCTTTGCCGCAAAGGAGAACATAGCCGCAACGGTTGCAATGTTGGTTCCCGAGGGCTTAGCCATAGGGCTTGCTCCGTCGATGGCACTTTGCGTGTTCTTTCTTCTATGCCCCGCCTGCATTTCGGCGTTTGCCGCGTCGGTCAAAGAGGTGGGTGTAAAGCGCACGCTTATATATAACGGCATACAGCTTACCGCGGCGTTCGTGGCGGCATACCTTACAAATTTCATAGTTTTACTTTTATGAAAACTTTTACAGTAAAAAATCAAACGACGTTAAAAGAATTTACGGACTGTACCTATCCGCAGGGCAGTTTCTTCTATTCCGCGCTTTTGAAAAAGGGTGATATACGCGTCAACGGCGTGCGCTGTCATAAGGACTGCAACCTCAAAGCGGGTGACGAAGTGGTCTACTATACCACGCCCGCGCAGGAGGGGAAGGTTTCGCATTTAGTAGTTTACGAGGACGAAAATATAATAATTGCGGACAAGCTCTCGGGCGTTTCGTCCGAGGCGTTATTTTCCGAGCTTGAAAAGATTGCGCCTTTTCCCGTGCACAGACTTGACAGAAATACTGCGGGGCTTATAGTAATTGCAAAGACCGAGAAAACGCAAGAGCGTTTAATTAACGCATTTAAGGACAGAACGGTCGAAAAGATATATTACTGTCTTGCGAAAAATAATTTTAAAGCGCAGTCGGCAACCTTGACCGCATACCTTTTGAAGGACGGAAGCGGCACGGTTAAAGTGTTCGATAAACCCGCGGAGGGCAGAGTAAAGATAATAACCTCGTACGCCGTCGAAAAAGCGGAAAAGGATCTTTCGCTCGTAAAGGTAATTTTACATACGGGCAAGACGCATCAGATACGCGCTCATCTCGCTTTTATCGGCTGTCCGCTTTTGGGCGATACCAAGTACGGCGACTTTGCGCTCAACAAAAAGTATGCCGTTACCCGTCAGCGCCTCGTCGCAACAAGTTTGAAATTCAACCTATCGGGCGACTTGTCCTATCTGAACGACAAGTCGTTTGAAAGCAGTTTTACACTCGAAATGCCATAAGCAAAATAAAAGAAGCCGCCGCGGCAAACTGCCGCGGCGGCTTAAATATTATTTAAAATTACTTGATAGCCAAAAGCTTTTCAATCAACTTATAGCCGTCCGAAACGTAGACGCCGCTCTTTGCCGCCTCGTCCTCGGTATAGCGCACCGCGCCGCAACCTAAGTTCACAGCATTGGAGTACAGAAGATAGGGAACGGGCTCGGAGACGTGCGTCTTGCACGCGCAGGGAGTGGGGTGGTCGGGGGTTACGAGCATTGCAAACTTCTCGCCCGCCTCGTTAAATTTCGAAATAAGGGCGTGGATTACCACGCCGTCAATCTGCTCAATCGAATAAATCTTGCGCTCAATATCGCCGTGGTGACCGCACTCGTCGGGCGCTTCCATATGGATATATACAAAGTCCAGACCGCCTAAAAGCGCGTCTGCGGCGGCTTCCGCCTTGCCCCTGAAGTTGGTGTCCCAGTTGCCCGTCGCGCCGTCGACTTCTATAACCTTCATATCGGCAAGTATGCCTATGCCCTTTACGAGGTCAACCGCAGAAATAATACCGCCCTTTAAACCTCTCTCCTTTTCGAAGGGGGAGAGACCGGGCTTAGTGCCCTCGCCCCAGAACCATACGGAGTTTGCGGGGCGTTTGCCCTCTTTAATTCTCTTTAAGTTTACGGGGTGATTTTTCAGAAGGTCGAAGCTCTTTTCCATCATTTCGAGATATACTTTTCCGAACTCGCCCTTGGGAAGATAGTCCGTGATTTTACGGTCGGAAATATCGTGGGGCGGTGTAAGCGTATGACCGGTCACTCCGTCCTTGAAAACAAGGCAGTGGCGGTAGGATATACCGGGGTAAAGCGTGAATTTGTCGCTGTCGAAATAGCTCTTTAAGTAGTTTATAAGCTCCGCGGCTTCCTCAGTCGATATCTCGCCAGCCGAGTAGTCAATCATCGTCTTGTCGGCGTAGTTTTTCTCGTCGGAGAGGGTGACTAGATTACAGCGCAAAGTCACGTCCGCCGCGCTTAAATTTATACCCATAGAGACTGCCTCCAAGGGCGAGCGTCCCGTGTAGTACTTATGCGGGTCAAAGCCCAAAACCGACATGTTCGCAACGTCGCTTCCCGGCTTCATACCGTCGGGAACGGTCTTGCAAAGCCCGACTTCCGAAAGGGGCGCAAGCTTGTCTAAAGAGGGGGTGTTCGCCGCCTCTAAGCAGGTCTTATTATTCAGGGCGGGTATTTTCCAGTCCGCCATTCCGTCGCCCAAAACGACTACGTATTTCATTTTAATCTCCTTAATTCAAATCCCAGTTTATCGGCGCTTTACCCTTTGAGAGCAGGTACTCGTTGGTCTTTGAAAAAAACTTACAGCCGAAAAATCCGTTGTATGCAGAAAGCGGCGAGGGGTGCGCACACTGCAAAATCAAATGCTTACCGCCGTCAATAAGCGGCGCTTTGCTCCTCGCGTTGCCTCCCCAAAGAATGAACGCAACGTTTTCGCACCTGTCGGAAATAAGCTTTATGACGCTGTCTGTAAACCACGCCCAGCCGCACTTGCTGTGACTGTTAGCCATATGCTCGCGCACGGTTAAGGTGGTATTTAAAAGCAGTACGCCCTCTTGCGCCCATTTGGTCAAATCGCCGCAGTTCGGCTCTTTAATTTTGAGGTCGCTCTCGATTTCCCTGAATATATTTTGAAGAGAAGGGGGAAGGGCTACGCCCTTTTTGACCGAAAAACACAGCCCGTGCGCCTGCCCGTATTCGTGATAGGGGTCCTGACCTAAAATGACTGCTTTGATATTATCTATCGGCGTATAGCGGAAGCAGTTATACAGGTCGTACATATCGGGGTAGATAACGCGCGTCGAGTACTCGGATTTTAAAAACTCGCGTATCTTTTTATACTTTTCGTCTGCGAACAGAGGAGCGAGAGCCTCGTCCCAGCCGCCGCCGAGGGTTATCATATAAGTACCGCCTCACAGATTTTTTCCAGATTTGCGTCTAAATTTTCCATGCACATATCGAGGTTTGCCTTGAATTGCGAGGGAGTGCTTCCAGAGCCAGCAAGGTCGGATATGGCTTTAAAGGAATAAAAGGGCACTTCAGCGTGTTTGCACACGTGTGCAATTGCGCCGCCCTCCATATCGCGCACGTCTGCGCCCAGAATTTTTGAAAGAAGCTTATAGTCGTACTTATCGTCGTTAAACCTGTCTGCGCTTCCCAGATTTTTCAAGGGGAAGATATGACAGACCGCAAGCTCTAAATAGGGGGTGTCGTACTCGTTCAAAGTGCCCATTTTCGTGCCGTTGAGTTCGGTTAAGTCGAAGTCGTACTGTACGGCGTGCGAAATGCCGTATATGCAACCGACGTTCATATCGTTGTGCAGACCGCCCGCAACTCCGATATTTACGATGCGCTTTGCGCCGAGAACATCTATCGCGTACTGCGTACCCGCCGCCGCGTTTACCTTACCGACGCCGCATACGACAACCGCCGCTTTTTTGCCGTACAGCTTGCCGCGAACCACTCTGCGTCCGTGTACGGTTAAATCTTTTTTAATCTTAATTTTAGAGATAAGAGGCTCTGCCTCGCTATCCATTGCGATTACGAATACAGTCATATGAATATTATAACAAGCGTCTTTATAATTGGCAAGAATTTAAGGGCTCAAAAATTCATACAATATCTTATGAAAAAGCGGAAAAAGCACATTCGGGCAAAAATAATTATATCGGTCGTTTTTCTGCTTATTATAGCGGTACTGCTGTTTTTTCAGCGCAACGTCACGAAGATTTTAATTTCGATTAGCGAAGCTACAATCCGTTCGGTTACGACGGTAGCCGTAAACGACGCGGTATATTATACGATTAACGACAATTTAAGATACGAAGACCTTATTACCATAACCTACGACGAAAACGGTGCGGTGTCGACTATTACTACGGACAGTCTGAAAATTAACAGAATAGCGAGAGACACGGCGTATCTCTCGCAGGAAAA
>CAYMUQ010000056.1:0-7529 GCA_964393805.1 uncultured Clostridia bacterium | reverse complement strand
CCCGACTTGATTCGAACAAGCGGCACCGAGCGTCGGAGGCTCGTGCTCTATCCAACTGAGCTACGGACGCAGATATTGTTATGTAACGAATGTTTAAAAAAGACGCGCTTTGTGCCGCGGCACCGAGCGTAAGCACATTCGTGCTTCGGTACGACGGAGCGCTCACGCTCTATCCAACTGAGCTACGGACGCATAAACATCACGAATATAATACTATCTAACCCGCGAAAAAGCAAGCCGTTTTGAAAAAGCGTGCAAATAAGTTCGGATGAAACCGCTCCCGCCTTGCCGCGGCGTTTGCGGAAAAATGTAAAAATATAACTAATTTTTGAAAATCGTTCACACCCCTTGCAAATGTCAAAATATTATGGTAAAATATGGTATGATTGATTTTATGCGTGTGTACGCGCACGCATCTTAGACGGGTAAAAATATGAATGATGTTATAAAGTCGGTGACCGAAGCCGAAGCCCAAGCGGAGAGAATTAAAGAAGAGGCGGATAAAAAATGCGCCGAAATTCTTGCGCGCGCCGAAAAGAGCGCGGCGGAGATTGCAAAAAAGAGCGAAGAGCAGTTGAAGCTCTATCGTGAAAATACGCTTGCCAAGGCGGCGAAGGACGCCGAAGACGACTATAAAAAATCGGTGGACGACAGCCTGAATAAGGCGACCGAATACGCCGACGAAATTATAAAGCAAACCGACAGGCAGGTAATCGAAACGGTCGGGAGGATAGTAGGTGGCAATCGCTGAAATGAGTAAACTGCATCTCGTTGCGGTGTCGTACGAGCGCGATAAAATTCTGAACGCGTTGCAGACGACTTGCGCGGTCGAGATTTGCGGACATACTCTTACCGAAAACACCCATAGTCTCGAACTTGACGCGGAGGAACTCAACGAGTACCTCTCGTCGGCGGAGCGCGCCCTTGCGTATCTTACCGCAGGGGTAAACGACTACCGCAGAGACAATAAAATCAAACCCGCGGACGACGATACGGACGCGGTTATGACCTATTCCGAATTTTTGGCGCAGAGCGGTAAAAAGGATGAAGCGGACGCAATAATCGCACGCATAAACGCATTCGAAGCGGAGAAAAAGAATTTGCTTTCAGAGCTTACTTCGGTGCGCCGAACGAAGTCGCTTGCCTATCCATATTCCGCGCTCACCGAGAAATTTGCGTACTATACGGGTACCGCACATACCGAGGCGAGACTGGGCGCGCTCTCCGTATCCGCGCGAGACGAGCTGATTTCAAACCTCGGCGAGGACGACCTGTTCGCTCTCGACAGTCTCTGCGAGTGCGAGGGGACGGCGATAGTCTTAGCGTTATTTCACAAGAGCTTCGAGGGCGACCGGCTTTTGCAGGCGGCGGGCTTTACTTCCTGTCCTTTCAAAGAGGGGTCGGGCTCAGAAATATATAATGCCGCGGATATGCGCGAGGCGGAGATTTTCGGGGCGCTCGAAGATAACGCCCGTCGGGTCTACGAAGCTGAGGGCGATATAAGAACTTTGCAGATATACTGCGATTACCTCTCTTTCGAGGCGGAAAAAGCCGCTCTGTCGGACAAGCTTTTAGCTACGCAGTCCACCGTATTGATGGAGGCTTACGTTCCCAAGGAGAAGGAGCAGGAAGTCGCCGCCGCGATAGAGAGCGCGACGACCGCCGCATACTTCGAGTTTACCGAACCGACCGAGGACGAGACGCCGCCGACTTTATATAAAAACAACGAGGTCGTTAAAAACTTCGAAACCATAACCGATATGTATTCGCCGCCCTCTTCGAGGGAGTTCGACCCGAATACCGTAATGGCGTTTTTCTACAGTCTGTTCTTAGGCTTTATTATGGGCGACGTAGGCTACGGACTGATGATGATAATCGGCGGCGGTACCTTATATTTCAAATCGAGGAAGAAACCCAACGCGCTGACGAGGCTTTCTGGCGTGTTCGCCGCAGGCGGTTTCTTTGCGATAATCTGGGGTATACTTTTCAACTCCTTCTTCGGAGCGGAGTTACCCTTCTTCAAGGCGGTTCTCCCCGCGCCCCTCGGAGTGTACTGGTCGCTTATGGGCATCAATATTCCGTCGGTACTCATAGTCAGTATGTTCCTCGGAATAGTACACTTGTGTGCGGGATATATCTGTCTTGCCTATCAGTGTTTCAGAAGAAAACAGATAGTGGACGGTATATTCGACGGACTTACCTGGGCGCTGTTCTCGATAGGCGTAGGGCTTGCAGTCGCGGGACTTGTGGAAGATTTCAATTGCTCTACTCTCGCGCTTGTCGGCGGAATAATAGCGGGCGTTTCGCTGGTTACCGCTATGGCTACGGCGGGCAGAAAGGAAAAACTTTTAGGCAAGTTCACCAAGGGCTTCGGCGCGGCTTACGGCGTAATTAACTACGTTTCGGACATTCTGAGTTACGCGCGTTTATACGGACTTATGCTGTCGGGCGTGGTTATCGCGCAGATAATAACCGGCTTTGCCGTAACGGGATATAACGGGTCTACGCCCTTCCTTTTCAGCGGTAACGCGGGACTTATAGTTTTAGGCGTAGTGCTGTTGGTAGTGGGACATATCTTCAACTTTGCGATAGGTCTTTTGGGCGCGTATATACACGACGCAAGACTGCAGTACGTAGAGTTCTACGGTAAATTCTTCGAGGGCGAGGGCGAGCTTTTCCGTCCTCTCGGCTCGACACATAAATATATAAGACTTAAAAAGTAAAAAAACTATTTGGAGGTATTCAAATATATGAACGGCTTTGTAATAGGCATCATTGGCGTAGCGCTGTGCGTGCTGCTCTGCGGAATAGGTTCCGCTATCGGTCTTTTCAAGACGGGTAGCGCCGCCGCGGGAGTTTTGAGCGAAGAGCCTAAGCGTTTCGGTAAGGTTTTGGTACTCGTACTGCTTCCCGCAACGCAGGGTATCTACGGCTTCATTATCGGCATAATCGCTTCGTCCTCGCTTGCGACAAACCTGAGCATATCGGCAGGCTGGGGTCTCTTCGGCGCGGTAATGCCGATGGCGCTCTCCGGTTTGATTACGGGTATTTTACAGGGACTTTCGTCCGTAAACTGTATCCGTGCGGTAGGCAAGCAGGAATCTCTCGGCGGTAAGCTTATAATCTACCCCGCGATGATAGAGTTCTATGCAATTCTCGGACTTATCATTTCGATAATGCTCGTTCCTCTGGTTGGCTGATAATGAGTATCGAAAAGGTAGTCGAGCGCATAATCTCGGACGCCGAGAACGCGGCGCAGAACGCGGTTGCCGCCGCCGAAAAGCGGGCGGCTGAGATAATCGCGGAAGCGGAGAGCCAAGCCGAGCGCGCGAGGATAGGAACGGAGGCGGAGGTCGCGGCAAAGTGCAAAGCACTTTCCGACGGTATGCTCGCCCAGTCCCGACTCGACGGCGCAAAGCAGCTCTTACAGCAAAAGCGCAGGGTTATCGACAGCGTTTACGAGCGCGTGCGCGAACAACTTAATAAGCTCACCAAGTCCGAAGCTTTGAAGCTTTCCCAAAGACTTTTGGAGCAGTTTGCCGAAGAGGGCGACGAAATTGCGTTCGCTCCCGATTTCGCATACGCAAAGGAAGTTTCGGCGCTGGACGAGGTAAAGAGCAAGAAACTCAAAGTCAAGCTGGGCGACGCAACGGTAGACGGCGGCTTCGTTCTCCGCGGCAAGACTGCGGACAAGGACGTCTCTTTCGGTGCGCTGGTCGCGGCTGACAAGGAAGAGTATCAGGCAGAGATTGCAATGCAGATATTCAGCAAGTAAACCCGTATGATAGACAGAACGTACGTAAACGGCATTATCGCCGTAAAAGAGGTTTCCCTTTTGGGAAGCCGTATTATAAAGATGTGCGAGAGCAGTGCAGACGACGCATTCCGCACGCTTATAGAGAGCGGTTTCGCGCGCGGCGCGGAGCTGACTTCCGTGTACGATTACGAGCTTGCACTAATTGCCGACGAAAAGGATATAGACGCGTTCATACGCGAATATACGCCTTCGCGCGCGGCTTTGCAGTACCTGTTTACTCCCCGCGACTATCACAACGCAAAGGCGCTTTTAAAGGCGGAGTACTTAAAGTCCGACCCCGAAAAACTGCTTGCTCCCGAGGGTGCGTACACCGTAGCGCAGATAAAGGCGTTTATCGAAGGCGAACCCTGCGAGGACAAGAAGCTTTCCAAGGCGATAAGCGATGCTAAGGCTCTTTTATTCAAGGAAGAGACAACGCCGTCGGGCGCGGAGATAGGACTTATCTTCGAGCGTGCGTTGCAGACGCGTCTTATAGAGGTCTGCAAATTCAACGGACAGCTTAAAAAGTTCCTTATTAAAAGGGCGGATATGACCGATATTCTTACCGTCATGCGTGCCTCGTCCGAGGAGTATGCAAAGAGTAATCTCTTCTCTTTGGGCAAGCTTGACAACAAGCGGCTTTTATCGGTATTCGGCGACGACCCCGAAAAGGCGGAGAAGGCTTTGGACGGTACGCCGTACAAGGACTTTTGGCGCACGTGCTTTGCCGTCAGGCAAAAGGGACTTCCTCAGACCGAGGCGGAGAGAACGGTAGCGGGGCTCGAAGAGAAGTTTTATCAGGACAATAAATACAATCTTTCGGGCGGTCAGCCGTTTTTGTACTACGTTTTCAGAAGGCGTGCGGAAAATCAGAACGTAAGAATAGTTTTATCCTGCCTGCTTGCGGGTATGGAAGCGGACGAAATTAAAAAGCGCCTAAGGAGCTACGAGTAAGCTATGACTGGGAAAATGGCGATAGTCGGCGACGGCGACAGCATAATGGTCTTCAAGGCGGCGGGCGTAGACGCATACCCTGCCGAGGACGCGGCTAAGGCGCGCGACGTTATGCGTAAAATTGCGAAAAATTACGCGATAATTTTCATTACGGAAGAGCTTGCAAAAGAGCTGACCGACTTTTTAAAAAGGTTTGACGAGGAACCCTACCCCGTAGTTCTTGCCGTGCCGTCAAAGGGCGGCTCGACGGGTTACGGCGAGGAGTTCTTAAAGGGCGCCGTAGAGAGGGCGCTCGGCGTAGATATACTGTTCAATAACGGAAAATAACCGTAAAGGATAATAATATGGCAACAGGCAAAACTGTCAAAATTTCAGGACCTTTGATAATTGCAGACGGAATGGCGGACTGCAAAATGTACGACGTCGTGCGCGTGTCCGATAAGGGACTTATCGGCGAGATTATAGAACTGCGCGGAGAAATGGCGTCCATACAGGTTTACGAAGAGACCTCGGGCTTAGGTCCGGGCGAAGAAGTCGTATCCACGGGCGAACCGCTCTCGGTTGAGCTTGCACCGGGACTTATCTCGGGCATATTCGACGGCATACAGCGCCCGTTAACTTCGCTGTACTTTTCGTACGGTGCGCGTATTTCCCGAGGCGTCAAGGTAAACAACATCGACAGGGAAAAGAAGTGGCGCTTTACTCCCACCGTCAAAGAGGGTGCAAAGGTTTCCGAGGGCGACGTTTTGGGCGTCGTGCAGGAGACCGAGCTCATAGTTCATAAAATAATGGTGCCCAACGGAATGGAGGGAACTATACTCTCTATTAAAGAGGGCGATTTCACCGTAGAGGACACCGTCGCAATCATACAGACGCAGGCGGGCAAAAAGCCCGTGTCGATGCTCAGAAAATGGGCGGTAAGAAAGGGCAGACCTTACAAAGAGAAGTTATCTCCCGAAATACCTATGGTCACGGGTCAGCGCGTTATCGATACGCTGTTCCCCATTGCACGCGGCGGCGTTGCGGCGGTACCGGGCCCCTTCGGAAGCGGCAAGACGGTCGTACAGCATCAGCTCGCAAAATGGGCGGACGCGGACATCATAGTCTACGTCGGTTGCGGCGAGCGCGGCAACGAGATGACCGACGTTTTGAACGAGTTCCCCGCATTGAAGGACCCCAAGACGGGCGAGCCTTTGATGAAGAGAACCATACTTATTGCAAATACTTCGGATATGCCCGTTGCGGCGCGTGAAGCGTCCATATATACGGGTATAACCATAGCCGAATATTACCGCGATATGGGCTACAACGTGGCTATCATGGCGGACTCGACCTCGCGTTGGGCGGAGGCTTTAAGAGAGATGAGCGGACGCCTTGAAGAAATGCCCGGCGACGAGGGCTATCCCGCATATTTGGGAAGCCGTCTTGCGGAATTCTACGAGCGTGCGGGCATAGTCAAAATTTTAGGCTCGGACGAGCGCGTCGGCTCGGTAACGGCAATCGGCGCGGTATCGCCTCCGGGCGGCGATTTGTCCGAACCCGTATCGCAGGCGACCCTTCGTATAGTCAAGGTATTCTGGGGACTGTCGGCGTCGCTTGCATACAAGCGTCATTTCCCCGCTATCGACTGGCTGATAAGCTATTCGCTTTACGCGGACAAGCTTAAGGACTGGTACGAGAGCGACGTAGGTGCGGACTTCTTCCGTTTAAGGCAGTTCGTGATGACCGTTTTACAAGAGGAAGCGGCGCTCGAAGAGATAGTCCGTCTCGTAGGTATGGACGCGCTCTCTTCGCGCGACAGGCTGACTATGGAAACGGCTAAGATTATAAGAGAGGACTACCTGCATCAAAACGCTTTCGACGAGGTTGACACCTATACCTCGATGACCAAGCAGTACAAGATGTTAAGACTTATAAACGAATTCGACGCACGCGCAAGAGAGGCGGTTGAAAACTACGCCGACCTGAACGAGGTATTGGCTTGCTCGTGCAAGGAAAAGATAGGCAGAGCGAAGTATATCCCCGAAAAGGATATTGCCGAGCTCGACGAAATCATAACTCTGATAAAAACGGAAATGAAGGCGCTTATCAAGGGGGAAGAAGATGTTTAAGGAATACAAGACCATAAAAGAAGTCGTCGGACCCCTTATGGTCGTGGACGGCGTTTCGGGCGTAACCTATAACGAACTCGTAGACATAATATGTTCGGACGGCACGACCCGAAGAGGAAAGGTACTCGAAATAAACCGCGACAAGGCGGTAGTACAGCTGTTTGAAAATTCGCAGGGCTTGCAGATAGCCACCGCTAAGGCACGCTTTACCGGTCACGCGCAGAACCTTGCAGTTTCGAAAGATATGCTCGGCAGAGTATTCGACGGTATGGGCAACCCCCGCGACGGCGGTGCACCCGTAATTCCCGAAAAGCTTATGGATATAAACGGCGAGCCAATAAACCCCGCCGCGCGCGACTACCCCGACGAATTCATACAGACGGGCGTATCGGCTATCGACGGACTGAACACACTCGTGCGCGGACAGAAGTTGCCCGTGTTCTCGATGAGCGGACTTCCCCACGCCGAGCTTGCCGCGCAGATTGCAAGACAGGCAAAGGTTAAGTCGGAAGACGGCAGTAAGTTCGCGGTCGTGTTCGCCGCGATAGACGTAATCTTCGAAGATGCGCAGTTCTTCGTGAACGACTTCAAAAAGCCGGGCGAGATAGAGACGACGGTACTGTTCACCAATCTTGCGGACGACCCGGCGGTAGAGCGTATATCCACCC
>CAYMUQ010000055.1:0-7575 GCA_964393805.1 uncultured Clostridia bacterium | reverse complement strand
GAGTGAAAAGGATTGGCGGGACGTTTCTTCGGACGTGCTGGAAGACGCCATGAGGTACCGATTCGCCGTTCTTTTTAAGCTGATAAGTAGCCTTGAAGGGCGCGTATTTTTCTTCCTTGTCGCGGAGCGAAGCCGTAAAGGTGTAGTACTCGTCGGGCTTGAACGCGGCGATTTCGCGCTCCTTGTCGACTATCATACGAAGCGCAACCGACTGAACTCTGCCCGCCGACAGACCGTCCTGTATGCGGTTGTTCAAAAGGGGCGAGAGCTTATAGCCCACGAGCCTGTCCAAAACTCGCCTTGCCTGCTGTGCGTCGACGAGATTATAATCTATCGTTCTGGGATTTTTTAAGGCGTTCTGCACCGCCTTGGGGGAGATTTCGTTGAACTCCACGCGGTTGGTGCCGTTCGGGTCGAGACCCAAAACGGTTTGAAGATGCCAGCTTATCGCCTCTCCCTCGCGGTCGGGGTCGGTTGCAAGATATACTTTATCCGCGCGCTTGGCTTCGTTCGTCAGACGGGTTATTACTTCCTTTTTGCTGGGAGTAATTTCATAGTGCGGTTCGAAGTTCTCGGTTATCTTGACGCCCAGCGTCTTTTCGGGCAAATCGCGAACGTGACCGCCCGAGGCGTCCACGCGGAACTTACCCTTTAAATACTTTGAAATGGTTTTCGCCTTGGAGGGCGATTCGACAATTATAAGGTCCATATATTACCTCTTTCGATTTTCGGTTACCGTACCTTAATCGGTTTTCGGCAACCGTGCTTTTTATATATCATATTACGGCGTATTTGTTTCCCGCCATCTTTATTATCAGTCCTTTTATTTCGAGCGCCGAACAAATCGCCATAACCTCGAAGGGCTTCTTGCCGATTGCGGCGGCTATCTTTTCGGTGTGCAGTTCGCCCTCTTCTCGTAAAAGCCCGACTATTACTCTTTCGTCTTCGTCAAGCTTTTCGGCTGCGGTATGCGTCATCTTCATATGGTACTCTTCTAAAATATCGTTTACGCTCTCGCAAAGGTACGCGCCGTTTTTGATGAGCTTATTGCAACCCTTGCCAGACTCTATACCCGCAAAATAGGGAAAAGCGAATACTTCTCTGTTGTAGTCCACGGCATGCGAGGCGGTATTAAGTGCTCCGCTCTTTTCCGCCGCCGCAACTACGAGTACGCCCCTCGAAAGCCCCGCTATTATACGGTTGCGTATGATAAAAGTAAACTTCTGCGCGGGGATAGTCGGCGGATATTCGCTTACCGTCAGTCCCTTCTCTTCCACCGCTTTTATAAGTGCGGGATTAGCAGATATCTTACCGTCGTGACCGCAGGGAAGCACGCAGATAATCTTTCCCGAAGGCAGAGCCGCCGAAACTGCCGCGCTGTCACCGCCGTCCGCAACACCCGTAACTATAGTGAACTTCTTCGTCAGATCTTCCGTGACCCTTTTGCAAAGCTCCTTCGCCTGGGCTGAAATCTTGCGTGACCCCACCACGGCGAAGAGTTCGTTTTTCAGAAGAGATATGTTGCCGCGCATATATAGTACGAGCGGCGGAACGTTAGTATGCTTAAGCGGCTCGGGATAGCCGTTGCCTTTCACCGTTACGCAGACAATTCCTCTTTTATCGAGGTCGCCTAAAATCTTAGCGCGGTAACTCTCGTCCGAAAAATCGGTCTTTAATTTATTATATACTCCCTCGCCAATGATTTTAATCAGTTTGTCGGCATATTTTTGTCTTTCGGGATTGTCGGCGTTTAACGATGCTAAGAACAGCTTTTTCTGATAATAGGTGATCTGTCTGAAACTGTCGGCAACTATTATTCCCTCTTCCCTTTTACTGTATATCATAAGTCGTTGGCACTATCGAAACTTCTGTAAGAAGCCGCCTCCAAAACGTGCTCGGGCTTTATTTCCGCCGAACAGTCCAAATCGGCTATCGTGCGCGAAACCTTTATTATTCTCGAGCGTGCCCTCGCGGATAAGTTGAGCCGTTCGAACGCCGTTCTCAAAATCTTTTCACACTCGTTACTTAATCGGCAGTACTCTTTTATCTGCCTCTCGCCCATATCGGCGTTGACGCTTACGCCCTCCTCGCCGATAAACCTTTCTCTCTGTACGGCGCGTGCGCGCTCAACTCTCTTTTTGACTTCCGCGCTCGTCTCCTCGCTGCTCTCGCCCGATAAATCGTCGTAGCTGAGCGAGTCCACCTCTACCTGTAAATCTATTCTGTCGAGAAGCGGTCCAGAAATTTTAGCGCGGTACTTTTTAATTTGCGCCTCCGTGCAGGTACAGGTCTTGGTTGCCGACCCGAGGTTGCCGCACGGACAGGGGTTCATACTTGCGCAGAGTATAAAGTCTGCGGGGAAGGTCACGGCGCCGCCTGCGCGGGTAACCGTAATTTTACCGTCCTCCAAGGGCTGACGGAGCGATTCTAAGGCACTTCTCGAATACTCGGGAAGCTCGTCCAAAAACAGCACTCCGCGGTGAGCCTTGGAAATC
Organism: uncultured Clostridia bacterium; assembly: GCA_964393805.1. Lineage (GTDB taxonomy): Bacteria > Bacillota > Clostridia > Christensenellales > Borkfalkiaceae > Coproplasma. Next base: position 5,080 of record CAYMUQ010000055.1, on the reverse strand, counting down.
TCTCCCGCCCTAATCTTGGTATTGCCGCCTCCGCATAAAGAAACCGTCGAAGCGGTATGGTGGGGCGTTCTGAAGGGGCGCAAAGAAACTATGCCCTCTTCTCCGAGTTCGCCCGAAACCGACTGAATTTTAGTGACCTCGAGAGCCTCGTTAAAAGTCATATCGGGCATAATCGTAGGTATGCAACGGGCAAGCATCGTTTTACCCGTCCCCGGAGGACCCGACAATAAGAGGTTGTGTCCGCCCGCGACGGCTATTTCCAATGCGCGCTTGGCAACCGCCTGACCGCGCACTAAGCTTAAATCGCAGTTATAGTTTGCGCTTCTTTTTGCCGCCTCGTAGCTACGAGTTGCAACGGGACCGAAATTTTCCGTGCCCGACAAAAATGCGTAGGCGTCCTTTAAGGATTTGAGCGCGTAAACCTTTATACCCTCGATATAGCTCGCCTCGTTTGCATTGCTTTCGGGCACTATAAAGCGGGTATATCCCCTGTTCTTTGCGGAAATCAGCGCGGGAAGTATGCCCGTAACGTGTCTTAGCGTTCCGTCTAAGGCAAGCTCTCCGAGCATTACCGTATCCTGCGGAACGCCTTTAAGCTGTCCGCTTGCGGCAAGCAAAGAGATTGCAATAGGCAGGTCGTACTGACTGCCCTCTTTCTTTATGTCTGCGGGCGCGAGATTAACGGTAATTTTATTGACGGGAAAATGCAGGGCGCTGTTTTTAATTGCGGAAAAAACGCGCTCCTTACTCTCCTTTACGGCGGCGTCGGGAAGCCCGACCAGCTCGTAGGAGACCATACCCTTGTTGATATCCGTTTCGACCTCTACGGAAACGCCGTCGAGACCTACTACGGCGTAGGAAGTAACCTTTGATAACATTTCGTATCCTTAGTAAAATATTGCGGGCAAATTTGCAAAGGTCAACTAAAAAAGCTCCCGCACGCAACGGGAGCTTATTTAATTATTTGACTTCTGCAATCTTCGCAGCCTTACCTGTAAGACCTCTCAGATAGTACAGCTTAGCGCGTCTTACCTTACCCTTCTTCACAACCGTTATAGATGCGATTTTGGGTGAGTGTACGGGGAAGGTTCTTTCAACCCCGACGCCGAACGAGAGGCGGCGGACGGTGAAGCTTTCGCGGATACCGCCGTGCTTTTTAGCTATTACCACTCCCTCGAAGTTCTGTATTCTTTCCTTGGTACCTTCGATAACCTTGAAGCCTACCTTTACGGTGTCGCCCACGTTGAATGCGGGAACGCTCTGCTTCATGCCTTCTTTCTCTATTGCTTCTACAAGCTTACTCATTATAGCTTATCCTCCGATAACTTTCAAAGTTTGGTTTTTGGTGACGGAGACAGGTCATTCCGATTACTCCGTTTTTTGCGAATGCTTTAATATCTTAACAGACGGTTTTTCAAAATGCAACTAATTTTAAGGGGTGTATCGCAATTTTCACAAAACAATTTTTGCGCCCGAAAACTTACCGAAAACACCCACTATATATACATATTATATATAGTCGTCCGTCAAAACGCGTTTTCTATGTGATTTATCCCCTCTTTGGTGACCTCGATAATATCGAAGCGGACGGTGCAGTCCATTTCCCTGCCCGAGAAATAAAAGCGGGCGCAGTTTTTGTATCTTTTCTGCCTTTCCCTGCCTACCGCCTCGTTGGGTTGACCGAAATAATCGTCCGAACGGGTCTTGACCTCTACGAACGCAACGACGTCCTCTTTTGCGGCTATTATATCGACTTCGCCGAACGGACAGCGGAAATTGCGCTCAACAATTTTATAGCCGTCTTTTTTCAGCCGAGCCGCCGCCTTTCTTTCGCCCGAAAAACCGAGCCGTCTCTTTTCGCCTTTTATTGCCATTTGGTGGTAAAGCTCCTGCGGTGAATGGGACAGAGCCCGTATTTTTTTATCGCCTCGATATGCGCCGCCGAGCCGTAACCCGCGTTGCTATCAAACCCGTAGACGGGGTACTCTTTCGCGTACTCGGTCATAAGTCTGTCCCTGTATACTTTTGCTATTATCGAAGCCGCGCCTATCGAATAGGACAGCGCGTCGCCCTTAATAAGCGAACTCTGCGGACAGGCAATATCCAGCGTCATATTGCCGTCGGTTAAAACGAAGTCGGGCGCAACCGACAGAGCTTCCACCGCATTCTTCATACAAAGGCGGGTAGCCTGCAATATGTTGATTTCGTCTATTTTTTGCGGTTCGACGCGGCATATGGCGTAAGCAACCGCCTTATTTTTTATCTCATCGTACAGTTTTTCGCGCTTTGACTTACTTAATTTCTTGCTGTCGTCCACGCCCACGACTATATCGTCCAAGGGCATAATGACAGCCGCGCAGACCACGGGACCCGCGAGAGGACCTCTGCCCACTTCGTCGGTGCCGCAGATAAGATTGTAGCCCTCTTTTATAAGCTGTCTTTCGTATTTCAGTTTTTCTTCCGCGTCGTAAACTTTCATTAAAATTTTACCGCCTCCGCGTCCGATAAAGCGTCGAGAGTAATTCTCCCGAGACGCCCCTTTCTGAAATCGTCTATAACCGCCTTTTCGCCGCGCTCGTAGTCGTACTCGTTACCGCGCAGAACGAAGCCCCTACGAGAGCATACCTTGTCGAGCATTTCAAGCGGAGTATACTCCTGCTCCGCGGATATGCCGTATCTCTCTTCCAAACTTTGAGGATATTTCTCTTTAAGCTCTTCCAAAAGCGCGAGGGCAATATCGTCCATATCGAGTATATCGTCGTTCAAGCTTCCGACGAACGCAAGGTGTAACGCGAGCTTCTGATTTTCAAATGCGGGCGGCGTCGTACCGGGGGTATCTAAAAGCTCGAACCCGTCGAGGCGTATCCACTGCTTGCCGCGCGTCACGCCCGCTTTATCTCCAGTCTGAGTGCGGGCGGAACCCGCCATTAAATTTATTACCGTACTCTTGCCCGTGTTGGGTACTCCGCAGACCATAAATCTAAAAGTTTTGGAATAGCCCTTGGCTTCGCCGCGCGCTTTCTTTTCCGCAACGAGCTTTGAAACCGCTTCCGTAAGTTGGCGCTTCGAACGGTTGTCCGAAGCCGTGATTTTAATGCTAAGTCCGCCACCCGCATTTATGCGGTTGACGAAACCGTCCGCCTTACCGTCCGCAAGGTCGCCCTTGTTGAGAACGTATAAAACGGGCTTTGCGCCGAACGTCTTTTTAAGTTTTGGATTGAACGAGGCGGCGGGACAGCGAGCGTCGAGAACGTAGATTATACCGTCGCAGACTGCGGCGTTCTCCTCCATCATTCTCATTGCCTTGGTCATATGCCCCGGGAACCACTGTAAAGTTTTCATTTTTTCCTTACTATCTGTCTTTCTTCAATAAATCGGGACGGCGTGCGGCAGTCAGCTTTTCGCTCTCTTCCCTGCGCCATTTGTCAATCTCCGCGTGGTTGCCCGACAGCAGAACCTCGGGTACCGAAACGCCCTCGAACACCGCGGGACGGGTATACTGCGGGTACTCCAAAAGTCCGTCCGAAAAGCTTTCGTCAATCAGCGAACCCGAGGATATAACTCCGTCAACGTAGCGCGCAACGCAGTCGCAGATTATCATTGCGGGCAGTTCGCCGCCCGTAAGAACGTAGTCGCCTATCGAAATCTCCTCGTCGAAATAGCCGTCTATTACCCTCTGGTCGACGCCCTCGTAATGTCCGCAAAGTATGACGATATTATCGCACGAAGCGAGAGAAACCACCTTTTGCTGGTCGAGCCTCTTGCCCTTGGGCGAGGTGTAAATTCTGAGCGCCTTGTGTTCTGGGTCGACCGCCTTTACACAGCTTGCCACGGGCTGGGGCATCATTACCATACCCGCGCCGCCGCCGAACGGATAGTCGTCGCACTTTTTGTGCTTGTCCTCCGAATAGTCGCGTATGTTGACAACTTCTATTTCGAGCTTGCTCTCTCTGCACGCCCGACCTATGATGCTCTCTTTGAGAGGCGCGAACATTTCGGGAAACAATGTCAATACGGTTATCTTCATTTCCCCTCCAACGCAACCTCTGCAAGGCGTTTGCGGTTTAAGGTAACGACCTTACCCGCAATATCGATATTCTCTATCACTCCGTTTACCGCGGGGAAGGTGAGCGTTGCGCCGTTATCTTTTATTATCTCGTATATATCCGTCCTTGCGGGGGTAATATCCTTGACCTTGCCGATAACCTTACCGCCGTCGTCGACTGCCGTACAGCCCACTATATCGGCGATATAGTAGGTGTCGGGCGGAAGGGCGGGCGCGTCCGATTTAAGCACGCACACCTCTTTCTCCCTCAAAAGCTCGGCGGCGTTTCTGTCGGCAATTCCGCTTACCGTTATAAAAGCGCAGTCGTTGTCCTGCGGGCGCACTTTCAGAAGTTTTCGCTCTTCACCCGCGATATATACCCTGTCGAACGCCTTTAATACGGCTGAATTGTCCGTGTAGGTTACGACCTTGAGTTCGCCGCAAATGCCCTGCGGCTTTACTATTTTTCCGACTGTTAAAAATTCGTCCATAATGTTCCCGATATTTTTATCTTTCCGCGCGAGATAAAAAGAAAAGGCGTTACGCCTTTTCCTTTATCTCTATCAAATATTTCTTACTCTCTCTGGGCGTGTACGCATTGACGAGCGTTCTCAAAGCCTTGGCTATCTTGCCCTGCTTGCCGATTACCTTGCCCATATCGGAGGGGTCTAAAAGAACGGTCACTTCCACCGTGTTCTCTTTTTCCTCCGTAAGATATTCTATCTCTTCGGTCTTGTCGGCAAAACGCTCGACTATATATTTAATTAAAGACATTGTATCCATATCAGATTTCCTTACTCTCTGCCGCCGTAAAGGTTATGCGCCTTTAACGGAGATAAAAAATTATTACTTCTTCTTTTTCTTGTCGTTGGTCTTGGGTGCGGAAAGCTTGGTAGACTTCTCCATTGCGCCTACCGCAACGAGATAGCTTTTAACCGTCTCTGTGGGCTGAACGCCCTTTGCAATCCAAGCTTTAGCCTTCTCTACGTCGATGTTGATTTCGGCGGGGGTCTTTAAGGGGTCAACGTAACCGAT
>CAYMUQ010000054.1:0-7687 GCA_964393805.1 uncultured Clostridia bacterium | reverse complement strand
CTTCGTAAACGGACATATCCTCTACGTTGACGGCGGTATCCTTGCTTATATCGGCAAGCAGCCGTAATTTTCGGATAATTTACAAATATATCAAGGCTCCCGCCGACAGCCGTCGGCGGGAGCTTAATTTTGTGTGAAAATGTAATGAAAAAAGCTGACAAGATATGACTAAAAGTCATTAAATAATTGACATACTCAGGCGTAACTGTTATTATAATAACGTTGTGTACAAACATAAATTTACTTTTTCGGAGAAAAATAAATGATAACGGTTAAAGAAATTTCTTCAAAAAAAGATAAAAAGAAATTTTTTAAATTTTATATAGATTTATATAAGGACAACCCTTACGCGTGTCCCAATTTCTATTTCGACGAAATGCCCGAGTTCGACCCCAAGAAAAACGACGCTTTCCGTTTCGTCGAGTGCAGAATGTTTCTTGCGTATAAGGGCAAAAAGATAGTGGGAAGAGTTGCCGCTATATGGCACAAGGGCGTAAACGAAAAGTTCGGATATAAACAACTCAGATTTACCCGTTTCGACGTAATCGACGATTTCGAGGTTACCAAGGCGCTTTTCGATAAAGTCATCGGCTGGGCGAAAGAGCTCGGAATGACCGAAGTAATCGGTCCTATGAGCTTTACCGATTTAAACGAAGAGGGTATGCTTATCGACGGTTTCGACCGCGACAGCAACTACATAGAAATTTACAATCACCCCTACTATATCGAGCATATGGAAAAGCTCGGCTTCGAAAAGGTGGTTGACTGGAACGCATACGTTATAAAGGTACCCGACAAGGTTGACGAAAGACTTAAAAAGTTAGCCGACGAGGTAATGACCAGAAACGGCTACGAAATTCTCGACGTCGCGTGGTATGCAAAGCACGACAAGAAAAAGCTTTTAGACTACGTTATGCAGGCGCTCACCGTGCTCGACGAGGTGTTCGAAGATCTGTACGGCACGAGCCCTATAAACGAAAAGCAGAAATTAAGGGAAGCAAAAACCCTTCTTTCCGTACTCGTTCCCGAATTTGCAACCGTCGTTTTAAAGGACGGCAAGGTAATAGCTTACGGCTACATAATCCCCTCGTTAAAAGAGGTTATGCAGAAGGGCAGAGGTCACATATTCTTCCGCGGACTGCCCGCGTTCATTAGGGCGATGAAGCACCCCGAGGTTGCGGACATGCTCTCGCTGGGCGTAGCCAAGGCGCACAGCAACAAGGGCGTTCCGGCAATAATCGTATGTCACTGTCTGGAAGGCGTCATAAGTAAGGGCGTCAAATATTTGGAGGCAGGACCCGAGCTCGAAGCTAACCGCCACGTGCAGAACCTTTGGAAGAATTTCGAGTCCGACCTTGCTAAGAAATTCAGGTGCTGGGGCTTGAAAGTAGAATAATTAAGCACTGCACTTCATAAATTATGGGGTGCAGATATTTTTTATAGGGAAGTAGAAAAGTGACCGATAAAGATAACGGCACAACTGAATATCCCGAACAGGAGAATAAAGATGCGGGCGCGTCCCCGTCGGAGGTAAATCCCGCCCCCGAGGTGGTCACCCCCGTAGAAACGGCAGAGGAAAAACAGCTTCCGACCGAAGGGGGCGAAGCTCCCGAACAGTCGCCAAAGAAAAAGCGCATTAAAAAAATCCTGTGGAATATATTTCTCGTAGCGATACTCGCAACGGGAATTCTTGCCATGTTCGGCGTGGTGAGAGAAATCAACCCCGATAAGAGCGGCTCGTTTACCGACGCGTTAAAGACAGTAAGTCCGCTCTTTGCGTGCGTGTTCATTTTAGTCGTTTTGGGCATAATGCTCTTCGATACTCTCAAATACTGCATTATCCAGAAGACGGTTACGGGCAAAACGCGCCTGTCCTCGTCGGTAAAAGTAAATCTTTTAGGCAAGTACTACGATGCCGTAACTCCGTTTGCTACGGGCGGTCAGCCTATGCAGATTTACTATCTTAATACCAAGGGGATTTCGGGCGGAAATTCTTCCGCAATCGTTCTGATAAGGTACGTAACGAGCATTCTCTCGTGGATAATCTTAGGCGGCGCGCTTATGATTTACGGCTCGGTCACGGGCGTTCTCGGCAGTGTCGATAAGGGCGCGACAACTTTGCAGGTCTGCGGCTGGGTCGGAATTGGCGTAAACCTCATAATTCCAGTATTCGTAGTGCTGTTTCTCATTCTGCCCAGGTTTATGTATAAGCTTACCAACGGGTTCGTAAAGCTCGGGCACAAAATGAAAATAGTCAAGGACGTCGAAAAGACCACGGCGAAAGCAACCAAAGTGGTGGACGATTTCAAGAGCGCGTTCAAAATTATGGCGACGACGCCCTTGAATTTCATACTGCTTATAATCGTAAGCTTTGCCGAAGCGACGCTGACCTTCTCGATACCGTTCTTCGTAATGAAGGCGTTTTCGTGTAATCTCGACGCGAGTATGTTCGTGACGGTAATGAGTTTAAACTCTTTTGCAACCTTCGGCGCGTCGTTCATACCGACCCCCGGTAACGCGGGCGTTATAGAGGGTATGGGCGCGGTAGCCTTCTGGGGTGTTGCTTCGGGGTCTGCCGTAGTATGGTCGGTACTGTTCTGGCGCTTGGGCGTGTATTATATCTATATCATTATCGGGCTTGTGCTCACGGTGACGGATATAATAAGAAAGAACGTAAAATCGCGCAAACAAAAGAAAGCTAATGCAGTAAAGAAAGATTAGCGTGAAAATTTGAAATAAAACAGACCGCGGTAAGCGGGTGTATTTTAGGAAAAAGCAAGGATATGATAGTCCTTGCTTTTTATTTTTAATTTTGATATAGTATTACTAAGATAAACAATAATTTAGCGGAGATAAATTTACAATATGGTTATTGCCGATTTTGGTGTTATATGTATAGGGCAAACACAATGTGCTTTTCCGAAAGGAATAGAAAATATATGCTTTGAAACACATCAGCGTGTGACAGGTTCGAAACCAATGTATGATAGGTGGTATAATTTTCATACAGCCGATACTCTTACTGGATATTGGTATTTGGTGTGGCCGAAAGATGAGATTTTGTATGAAAAACCCTTTTTTGACATCGGTCAAAAGGGATGTCCATGGGTGGTTGTAGTTCAAGAATGGTCTGAAACAGTACGCAAAGTATTAGAGTTCTATATAGAACAATCACCCGAAAAAAGAATAGCAGTTTTAATACGAGAGCAAGACAAATCAAATGATATTGTTCATACAACAATAAAAATTTATGAATTTATGGAAAAATTAATTGCAGGAAATGTGAGATGGAACGAGTTATATTTTATTGAAAAATGAATACTAAGTTTCAATTTATCGTTTTCAATATAAAAAACAGAAAGTATAGCCCGCTGTCTTCACTTGCGAAGACAGCGGGCTGTTTTTATTTGTTTTAAGGATTAAACGTAGGGATATTCGGCTTTGATTACCGCAAAGCAGTCGGGGTTGATTTCGGCAATTTTGCGCCTTACCGCTCTGGCGGCTTCGTCGAGCGCGAGCTTACTGTCGGGCGGTACGCTCAAATCGAAAATGAGATTGACGTGCTTGCCGCCGTCGGTCATTCTGAAATCGTGAATGGTAAAGGCGGGGTCCACGGCTTTCGCCGCTTCTTCGGCTAACGCGCGCATAGCGTTTACTTTATCGTCGTGTACGACTATCGGGTCGAGGTGAATAGTCACTATACATCCGAACTCTTTCTGCATATCGCGCTCTATACAGTCGACTACGTCGTGCGCGCAGGAAAAGTCGCTGTCCGCAGGCACTTCTGCGTGGAACGAAACTATCTGTCTGCCGGGACCGTAGTCGTGCACCATTACGTCGTGTATGCCTACGACCTCGGGATAGTCCTTGACGAACTCATATATGCCGTCGATAAATTTTTTGTCGGGGGAGCGTCCTACCAAAAGGTCTATGGTTTCCTTGCTCGAACGCAGTCCCGTAAAGATAATGAAGCAGGCGACGGCGATGCCCGCAAAGCCGTCTACCCAACCGCCGACTTCGGTTCCCGCAAGCAGGGTGACTACCGTGGAGGCGAGAACTACGGTGGTTGCTACGACGTCGCTTAAACTGTCGAGGGAGGCGGCGCGCAGTGCCGAAGAGTTAATCTTTTTGGCGATCATTCTGTAATAGAAGAACATAAACAGCTTTACGCATACCGCGGCGGACAGAATGATTATGGTCAATATGCTGACGTCGGGCGCCTTGTGCGCTATTACGTTCTCTATTGAGGTCTTTAAAAGCTCCGCTCCGACGAAGATAATAATCATAGCCACTATAAAGGCGGTTATATATTCTATCCTGCCGTGACCCATCGGGTGGTCCTTGTCGGCGCGCTTTCCGCTCATCTTAAAGCCCAGAAAGGTAACGAGAGAGGAGGACGCGTCGAACAGGTTGTTCAAAGCGTCTGCGATTACCGCAACCGACAGCGCTAAAATACCTGCGGTCAGCTTGCCTGCAAATAACAGTAAATTTAAAATAATGCCCGTCACGCTTGCAGTTGCCGCATAGCGTTGGCGTACGGCGGGGTCGGTGACGGTTTTTTGTTCCTTTCGAGTTTTCATTTCTATAATTATAGAGTAAATAGCGGAGTTTTGCAATATGCGGACGCAATAAAATAAAAATTTTCAAAAAATTCGATTGAGAAGTTGAAAAAAGTTTGACAAACCGCGCGGCTTAGGCTAAACTAAACGGGTAAATTGAATTTACCGCAGACAGCAAGTGCTTTTAAAAGCTTAATTTCTTGCCGAGGTATAGCAAATTTAAGCAATATATTGTTTTATTTTGCCTTATGCCCTGCGGTATAAGGTTTTTTATTTGTTACGGATAGGCTTTTACGCCGACACCGAACGATAAAAACCGTGAATACTTAAAGGAGGTAAAGGAATTTGTCAGCAAATCAGGAAGCAAAAAAGCTTGTAGTTGCGGAGATAGTTGAAAAAATCAAAGCTTCCAAGTCCGTAGTTTTCGTAGATTACAAATCGTTGACGGTCGCCGAGGTTTCCGAACTCAGAAAGAAATGCAGGCAGTCCGGTTGCGAATACAAGGTCTATAAAAACACGCTTGTAAGAAAGGCGTTCAACGAACTCGGCTATACTCAGTTCGACGCAGACCTCAACGGACCCACGGCAATAACCTTTGCGCAGGACGAAACCGCCGCCGCAAAAGTTATGGTAGCCGCCTCTAAGGACTACACCGACAAAATAGTTTTAAAGAGCGCATTCGTAGATAATGCTTACGTGGACAAGGCGGGCGTCAAGGCTCTTGCGTCTATGCCCTCTAAGGAAGAACTTATTGCGAAAATGCTCGGCTCTATGCAGGCGCCCCTCGCAAACTTTGCGGGCGTACTCAACAATATGCTTTCGGGCATCGTTCGCGTACTCGATCAGGTAGCGAAGACCAAGCAGGCGTAAACCTGCAAGAAGGCAAGGCGCTTGCCTGAAAGGCGCCGACGGAGGGCTCCGACCGAAAACGGGAGCAAAAATCATTAAATTAAAAAATTATTAGGAGAAATAAAAAAATGGCAGACGTTAAAAAGTTTATCGAAGAAGTTAAGTCTATGACGGTTCTTGAGCTCAACGAGCTCGTAAAGGCACTTGAAGAGGAGTTCGGCGTATCCGCAGCGGCTCCCGTAGCAGTAGCGGCAGCTCCCGCAGCAGCAGGCGCGGCTCCCGCAGCAGCAGCTGAAGAGAAGACCGAGTTCAACGTAGTCCTTAAGGACGCAGGCGCTAAGAAGATCGACGTTATCAAAGTCGTTCGCGCATTCACCGGTCTCGGACTTGTAGAGGCTAAGCAGGCTGTTGAAAAGGGCGGCGTGCTCAAAGAGAACGTTGCTAAGGAAGAGGCAGAAAAAATTCTTGCCGACCTCAAGGCAGCAGGCGCAACCGCAGAGCTTGCGTAATTGCAAATTTAAAACAGCTTAATTTATGCGCCCGCGCGGAGTATCCGTGCGGGCGCATTGCACTTTATATTTGCAATAAGGGTCATAGTGGAAAAATTCCACTATAGACGCCAAAAATACTGCCTGAAGGCTTAAATTGCTTGACTATAAGGTCTTTTACTTGTAAAATAACAGGGTATAGGTATAAAAGATACAGGTAAAGAAGATGTCAGTAAAAAGGTTTGGGAAATTTTTCGGTAAGTTTATGTGCGCCGCCGCGCTTTTGGGAGTGGCGGTTTCTATTCCCCTTACGGCGGCTGGTTGCAGTACCGACCACCCGGAAGCTAAGATAACCATAGAATACAAGGGTACGGAGTACGTTTTGAATTATAAGATGTACCGCAATATGTATCCCCAGACGGTTCAGCATTTTATCGAGCTTGCGGACGCGGGCTTCTATAACTATACTATAGTTCACGACCAGAACACCGTAGACAGCAGGTATTATTGCGGCGGATACAGCCTGTATTCAAAGGAAGATCAGACCTACGAAGAGGCGAAAAACGCATTTACTGCAACTTACTCTATGGACACCGAGGACAGGCGCGACTATTTCGAAGCGATTTCCAAGGAGTACGAGTATTATCAGCTCGCAGACCCCGCAAAAGGAAAAATCACGCCCTCCGTATATCTCCATCACGAAAACGACGAGTACAGCGACCCGTTAAGAACGCTTATCGGCGAGTTCTCAAGAAATCAGCATAAGATAGATAACGGCGAACTTAAAAGGTCGTTCGGATGTCTTTCAATGTATTATTACACCAAGGACACCGACAAGGTCAACGAGGTTTTAGGCGGCGAGCCGTTCGTATATCTCAAAAAGACGGGTTCGGCTTCGGGTGTGAGAGGCGAATACAAGTATAACAGTGCAACTTCGATATTCGGCATACAGTCGGGAAACTCAACGTCGTCGTCTACGGAGTACTGCGTGTTCGGCACTCTCAAAAACACTACCCAGCTCACCAATCTTACCAAGGCGGTAGGCTCGACTTATAAGTCGTTGGAGCTTTACGTTGATAGCTACGACGAGATAGTGGGTAAGAATTCCACGTCGCAGACGTTCAGGGTTCCCCAGACGCCCATAGTCATCAAGTCGGTTAAAATCACAAAGTATTAAAAAAACATTTATAATAAGCGGCAACGGAAGTTGCCGCTTTTTTCGTTGCAAAAAAATATTGAATAAATTTCTTAACTAAGGTTAATTTTTGTTGACAAACGAATATAATGATACTATAATCATAGATACTTAACCATAGTTAAGATTTTAAAGGAGATAAAATTATGCCACTCGTAATGGCTCCCGACAACAGGGAGATGGAAGTAAAAAAGATTTCGGCGGACGACAAAACGAGAAAGCATCTTCACGAGATAGGAATATCCGAGGGTTCGAAAATTACCGTGCTGTCGGGAACGGGCAGCGGAGTAATAGTAGTCGTAAAAGAAGGCAGGCTATGCCTTGACGGCGCGCTTGCAAGAAAGATTTTAGTGGCATAAAAGGAGAGCGTTATGACAAAGCTTTTAAGTGATTTTTCCGTCGGCGAACACGGCAAAATCGTCAAGGTGAACGGAGAGGGCAAGATAAGGCGCAGACTTTTCGATATGGGCGTAACTCCGCAGGCGGAGGTGCTTATGAGAAAGAAGGCGCCTTTGGGCGACCCCATAGAGGTCACGGTACGCGGCTACGAGCTTACGTTAAGAAAGGTAGAGGCGGCGTGCGTTGAAGTGGAGGTT
>CAYMUQ010000053.1:0-7727 GCA_964393805.1 uncultured Clostridia bacterium | reverse complement strand
CAAATTAAAAGCCTGCGGCGACACTGCGGGCGGTATAATCGAAATCAGAGTAAAGGGCTTGAAGAGCGGCTTCGGAAGCTGTATGACCTACGGCGAAAAGCTGGACGCCAACCTTTGCGCCGCTTTGATGAGCGTACAGGCGATAAAGGGCGTCGAGGTTGGACTTGGATTTATTTCAGCCGCGCTCCCCGGTAGCAGGGTTCACGACGAAATAGCGCTTAAAAACGGCAAGTACGTCCGCACTACCAACAACGCGGGCGGAATAGAAGGCGGTATGTCCAACGGCGAGGAGATAGTTCTTCGTGCGGCGATGAAGCCCATACCCACGCTTATGAAGGGACTTAATACGGTGGATACCGCAACGGGACTTTCCTGTACAGCGGCGGGTGAAAGGAGCGACGTTGCGGCAATCTGCGCCTGCGAGATTATAGCCGAAAGCGTAGTGTGTACGGCTATTTCCGAAGCTGTGTCGAAGCGTCTCGGCGGCGACAATTTAAGGGAGGTAAAGGAGCGCTGGTCGCACCTTGAATAAGATGCAGGAAATAAATATATCTACTCCCTCGGTCAACAGTAAAATAACCTGCGGACAGGGCGCGTTCGACGCGTTTCTACCCGAAATAGCAGGTAAGAAAATAATAGTTATTACCGACGCCAACGTGGCGAAGCTTTACAGCGGACTTATCGAAAAGTCGTTCGGCAGTGCACCCGTCTGCGTTATACCCGCAGGAGAGAAGAGCAAAAATTACAACCGTCTGAAAATTATATTAAAGACTATGCTCGACTGCGGCTTGACGCGTTCGTCTACGGTGATAGCGTTAGGCGGCGGAGTGGTAGGCGATATAGCGGGACTTGCCGCGTCGCTGTATATGCGCGGAATAAAGATAGTGCAGATACCGACTACGCTCTTATCGCAGGTTGACAGCTCGGTAGGCGGTAAGACGGCGGTCGATTTCTGCGGTGTCAAAAACGCGGTGGGAACTTTCTATCAGCCTTACCGCGTAGTTGTAGACCCGATGTTTTTAAAAACTCTGCCAACGCGCGAGATACGTTGCGGTCTGGGCGAAATAATAAAATACGCCGCGCTCGACGCCCAAATTTTCCGTATGCTCGAAGCTTGCGAAAATTTATTCGATTTAAGCTTCTTGGAGAGTGTAGTCGCACCCTGTATCGACCATAAGGCTAAGGTGGTTACTGAGGACGAAAAGGAAACTACGGGCGCGAGAAAGACTTTGAATTTGGGACACACCACGGGTCACGCATTCGAGCTTTACTATAAAAGAAAATCCCACGGCGAGTTCGTGCTTATAGGAACGTACTACGAGTTGTTTATCGCCCGTAAAGCGGGAGTTATAAGCGGTGAATATGCGGAAAGTCTTGAAAAGCTCATAAAGAAAGTTATAAAAGTTCCCGCATACGCGGACGCGGCAAAGGCGGCAACCCAGGCAAAGTACGACAAAAAGAATACCGAGCAGTCGCTCATTTCTATGATTGTCCCCGTAAGCGAGGGTAAAAATACCGAATTAAAACTTCCTGCAAATGAATACGAAAAACAAATTGCCGAATGTGCGGAAAGTTTAAGGAGCAAAAATGATTAAACTTGCTCTCATCGGAAAGGACGTCTCATTGTCCCCGAGCCCTAAGGTACACGGGTTTATCGCAAAGGAGCTCGGTAAAGATATTACATTCGAAAAATTATCGGTACCCGAAGAGCAGTTTGCACAAAGAATAGAGGGTATGTTAAAAACTTACGACGGTTTCAACGTCACCATACCCTACAAGCTCGCCGTAATTCCGTATCTTAAATCAATCAGGGGCGACGCTTTGGCGTTCGGTGCGGTGAATACCGTAGTAACCTCCGATTTGAGCGGCTATAACACCGACGGGCTCGGCTTTATGCAGATGCTCGATGCGAACGGAGTGGAAGTAAGCGGCAAAAAGGCGCTCGTGCTGGGCGCGGGCGGCGCGGGCAGAAGCGTAGTCAAAAAGCTCGCCGATGCGGGCGCAGAGGTCGAAATTTACAACAGGACGTTTGAAAAAGCGCAGAAGGTCGCCGAAGAGTTTAAAGGCTGTATGGCGGTCGACAAAGTTGTATCGATACCCAGAGCGCTCATAGTCAACGCGACGGGAGTGGGTATGCACAATACGGTGGGCGTTTCCCCCGTCCCTGCCGAAATAATAAAAAACTGCGATACGGCGGTAGATTTGATTTACGCCCCCGCAAAGAGCGAATTTTTAAAAATCGCAGAAGACTTAGGTAAAAAAATAATCAACGGAGCGGCAATGCTGTTCTATCAGGCGTACTATGCCGACTGTTACTTCTTCGGGCTTACCCCCGACGCGGCGGTTGCGGCAAAACTGTTTGAAAAATATCAAAAGGAAATCGGACTATGAAATTCTTATTTATAAACGGGGTCAACCTCAATATGACGGGTATGCGTGAAAAGAGCGTATACGGAACGGAGACGCTCGACGAAATCAATGCGCAGATAAAAAAGCGTTTTGAAAGTGACGAGTGCGTTTTCTTCCAGAGCAATCTCGAAGGTGAAATCTGCACCCGTATTCAGGACGCGGCGAAAGAAAAGTTTGACGGCGTAATTTTAAACGCGGGCGCGTTTACCCATTACAGCTACGCCATACGCGACGCGATAGCTTCCGTGGACGTTCCCGTAGTGGAAGTGCATATGTCGAACGTCGGGGCAAGGGAAGATTTCAGAAGCAAGTCGGTTATTTCCGAAGTGTGCAAGGGCGTAATAGCGGGCTTCGGCAAATACAGCTATATTCTTGCCGCGGAGAGCTTTAAACTGTGAACGTCGTTCTTTGCGGAATGATGGGTTGCGGAAAGACCACGGTAGCCGAAGTTTTTTCGGTGGAGTACGGTTATACGGCGGTGGACACCGACGCACTGATTGTCGACCGCTACGGCGAGATTAACGCCATTTTCGAAAAATTCAACGAAGAGTATTTCCGCGACATAGAGAGCTTGATAGTAGCGGAGGTTGTGACCCGATACGACAATGCCGTAATTTCGGTCGGCGGGGGTTGCATTCTGCGCGATGAGAACGTCCGCGCCCTTAAAGAAAACGGTATTTTAATTTACTTGCGTACGCGCGCTGACACTATTATAGAAAGGCTCAAAGACAATAAGGACAGACCGCTGTTAAAAGGCGGATTGGAAAAGCGTGTGAACGAAATTCTCTCGTCGCGCAGAGCGGTATACGAAAAAGCCGCCGATATAATAATCGACACCGACGGACTTACGCCCGCGGAAACCGCAAAAAAAATTAAGGAAAGCATAGAATGAAAACCGTACTTATAACGGGTGGTACCCGCGGAATAGGCAAGGCTATCGCACAGGAATTTTTACAGCAGGGCTACGAAGTCATCTTAAATTACTGTCACGACGAGGAGTCCGCGCTTGCAACGCAGTCCGAATTTAATTTGCAGGGCTATTGTCCCGTTTTAATGCGCGCCGACGTCTCGAAAGAGGCGGAGGTCAAGGAAATGTTCGCCGAAATTTTCCGCAACTACGGAACCATAGACGTACTTATTAACAACGCGGGAATTTCCTCGGTACGGGTCATACAGGACACAACGCTCTACGACTGGGAGAGGGTGTTCGGTGTTAACGCCCGCGGCACTTTCCTTTGCAGCAGAGAGGCGGCCGACGCAATGATTTGCGCGGGCTCCGGCTGTATTATAAATATCGCTTCTATATGGGGCGAAGTGGGGGCGAGTTGCGAGGTGGCGTATTCGGCGTCGAAGGGCGCGGTTATCGCCTTTACCAAGGCTCTTGCAAAGGAGCTTGCACCCTCGTTCGTGCGTGTGAACTGCGTCTCTCCCGGCGTCATCGACACCGATATGAACGCACATCTTACCGAAGTCGAAATGGAAGAGCTTATAAGTCAGATACCGCTTGGAAAGCTCGGTACGGGCGCGGACGTCGCGAAAGCCTGCGTGTTCCTTGCGGAAAATAATTACGTAACGGGCGAGGTCGTTTCGGTAGGCGGCGGGTTTGCAAAATAACCGCAAAAATATAAAATCGAAATTATTTCAAAATTTTTTGTCAAAAATAAAGGAAAACGCCGATTTTCTTCGTATACAATAAATGGAAATGAAAAAATTCAATTCGATAAGGGAAAAAACTTATGCGGTAGAGGAAGCTTTTCTCTCGCCCTACGCCTCGAAATCTAAGGATACCAAGGGCAGACAGAGAGAGGAAAAGCCCTGCGAAATGCGTACCGACTATCAGCGCGACAGAGACCGCATAATTTACAGCAAGGCGTTTATCCGTTTGAAGAATAAGACGCAGGTCTTTTTTTCGCCCGAGGGCGACCACTACGTCACGAGACTTACGCACACTCTGGACGTCTCGCAAATTGCCCGCTCTATGGCGCGTGCGCTCTCTTTAAACGAAGATTTAACCGAAGCGATTGCGTTAGGTCACGACCTGGGACATACGCCGTTCGGACACAGCGGAGAGAGAATACTTACAAAGCTCTCGCCTACGGGGTTTAAGCACAACGAGCAGTCTGTGCGCGTCGTAGACGTTTTAGAAAAGGACGGAAAGGGACTGAACCTTACCTACGAGGTGCGCGACGGCATACTCAATCATAAAAAGGAATTAAAGCCCGCGACGCTCGAAGGAACGTGCGTAAATATAGCAGACAGAATTGCTTACATAAACCACGACCTGAACGACGCCGTCCGCGCGGGAATTTTAAAACAGAACGACGTTCCGGCGGAGATAGTAGAAGTTCTCGGCGCGACGTCGAGGGAGCGCATAAACACAGCGGTTAGCTCGGTGTACGAAAACAGCTTGGGAAAAAACTACGTCGCGCTCGGCGAAGAGGTTTCAAAAGCCTGCGAAAAATTGCGCTCGTTTATGTTCGAGAGGGTTTATCAGACACGCTTTGCCCGCGGAGAAGAGGAAAAGGCGGAGAGAATGATTTCCGCAATGTACGAATATTTCGTTAAAAATCCCGATAAGCTCCCCGAAACTTATTTGAAATTTACGGAAATTTATACTTTACAGCAGGTGGTCTGCGACTATCTTTCTTCAATGACCGACAGGTACGCCGTGTACACTTTTAATCAAATATTCGTGCCGCGCGGCTGGACTTTTATAGACGAACAGAACTGATAAAAACTTTTAAATTTATAAAAAATTATGAGCGGAGTAGATAAGGAGTTTTTAAGGCTCCTTAAAGAAAAAGTAAATATCGTAGAAGTGGCGGAGAGCTATCTGACGCTTGAAAAGCGCGGTGCAAGCTATTGGGCTTGCTGTCCGTTCCACCACGAAAAAACTCCCTCATTTTCGATAAACGAGGCGGGACAGTTCTATCACTGCTTCGGGTGCGGACAGTCGGGCGACGTCATACGCTTCGTTTCCGAAATGGAGTCGTGCGACTTTATGGGCGCGGTCAAGATGCTTGCCGACAGAGCGAAAATGGAAGTTCCCGACAGCGGCGCGGACAGCGAGCGTACGGCGGAGCTTAAACGCAAGCGCGACGCAATACTCAAAATTTTAAAGGACTGCGCACACTTCTATTTAGACAACCTTAACTCGGGCAACGCGGACGCTCATATAGAATACATTTTAAATAGAAAAATTCCCTCGTCGGCAGTAAGGGGCTTCGGTCTCGGCGCAAGTTTGAATTATAACGATTTGCCCCGCTTTCTTCTCTCGAAAGGGTATTCCAAACAGGATATAGTGGACAGCGGTGCGGTAAACGAGGCTGACGGCAGACTTACCGATGCAATGGGCGGAAGACTGATTTTTCCGATAATCAATTCTTACGGAGAAGTCATAGCGTTCGGCGGCAGAGCCTTAAAAAAGACCAACTTTGCAAAGTACGTAAACACGCGCGACACCGCGGTATTCAATAAGAAAAAGAACCTCTACAATATCAATCTTTTAAAGAAATTCAAACAAAGCCAGTCGGTTAAAGAAGTCATAATGGTAGAGGGATATATGGACACAATTTCACTTTACAGCGCGGGCTTTAAAAACGTAGTGGCAAGTATGGGAACTTCGCTCACGCAGGAGCAGGCGCGGCTTTTAAAGAGATACTGCGACACCGTTCTAATAAGCTACGACGGCGACTCCGCGGGACAGAAGGCTAACCTGCGCGGTCTGGATATATTGAAGGGTGAGGGGTTAAACGTCAAGGTGGTTCCTCTTCCCGAGGGACTTGACCCCGACGACGTAATTAAACAGCAGGGCAACGACGGATATAAAAAGTGTCTCAACTCGGCGCTTCCTCTAATAGATTATAAGCTAACAGTTCTTGCAAAGGACTTCGATATCACCAAGACAGAGGACAAGCGTAAGTTCGTGGCAGAGGCTATAAAAATCGTGCGTACCGCGGACAGCGAGGTTGAAAGAGAGGAGCTTTTAAAACAGCTCCGAAAAAGTACGGGCGTTTCGTTGGAGGCATTAAAAAGAGATTTGGACTCGGCTCCGCGCGAAACTTCCAAACCCGCCGAAAAACCGCCTCAACGCAAGGACGACGCCGATGCGGTAAAAAAGGCGTCGAGGTTCGTCATCGCAAGTTTTTTGTTCGGTGCGGACTACGTAAAGGGCAAGGACGTAACCTCGGTTACCTTTGCCGACGACGTACACACGATAATATCGTCCTACATACGAAGCAAAAAAATGTTCGAAGAGGATGTACGTATGTCGGAGCTGTTCGAGTTTTTCGACAGCGGCACGTCCGACTATGCGGAACTTGAAAGAATACTCGATTATTCTCAAGGCGACGGCTTTTCGGGCGAAGTGGGCGAGAAATACTTTAACGATTGTTTGACGCTTTTAGAAGTGAATGCGATAGACCGTCGGATAGAGGAGCTCAGGGCAAAGATAGACGGTGCGTCGGACCTTAACGAGAGAGCGGCGCTCGCGCAGAAGGTAAGCGAGTTGATAAAACAAAAACAGCAGGTAAAAAATACAACCAAGGACTAAACGGAGCGGGCGCAAATACGCGCCGAAGGCAGGTAAATTATGAATTTAACCGAACAGAAATTAAACGAAATTTTAAAGCAGATTATCGACAACTATTCGTATAAGGGCGCGATAACGACCAACGCTCTTTGCGACGTTTTAGAAAAGTACGAGACTACGCCCGCCCAGGTGGACTACGTCTATAAATCGATTGCCGAGTGCGGCATACAGATTATAGACGAAGCCGAGAGAGACAAGGAGCTCTACGAGCAGGCGCTCTCGGACATTAGCCTCGACGACCCCGTCAAAATGTATCTTAAAGACATCGGCGAGGTGCCCCTGCTTTCGGCAGACGACGAAATAGAGCTTGCAAGAAAGATACAGGACGGCGACGAAGAGGCGAAAAAGAAACTCTCCGAGGCAAACCTCAGACTGGTCGTTTCCATTGCAAAAAGATACGTCGGACGCGGTATGCTCTTTTTAGACCTTATCCAGGAAGGTAATATAGGCTTAATGAAAGCGGTTGAAAAGTTCGACTACCAGAAGGGCTTTAAGTTCTCGACCTATGCTACCTGGTGGATAAGACAGGCAATAACGAGAGCCATTGCCGACCAGGCAAGAACGATAAGAATACCCGTGCATATGGTTGAAACCATAAACAAGCTTACCAGGGTTTCGAGAATACTTTTACAGACTTTGGGAAGAGAACCGACCCCCGCGGAGATAGCGGCGGAAATGGGCGTCTCCGAGGACAGGGTACGCGAAATTCAGAAGATAGCACAGGACC
>CAYMUQ010000052.1:0-8154 GCA_964393805.1 uncultured Clostridia bacterium | reverse complement strand
CCCTGTGTCCTTCTATACTTGCGATAAGCGCGGTTTCTTCGCCGCACACGAACGCACCCGCGCCTAGGCGGATATGTATATCGAAATTAAATCCGCTGCCTAAAATGTTGTTGCCCAGAAGTCCGTATTCCCTCGCTTGCTTGATTGCAATGTTAAGCCTTTCAACGGCTATGGGGTATTCTGCGCGGACATATATGTAACCTTCCTGTGCGCCTATCGCATAGCCTGCGATGGTCATAGCTTCAAGCACGCAATGGGGGTCGCCTTCAAGAACCGACCTGTCCATAAACGCGCCGGGGTCGCCCTCGTCCGCGTTACAGCAGACGTACTTGACGTCGCCGACGGCGTCTTTAGTGAACTGCCATTTAAGACCGGTGGGGAAACCCGCGCCGCCTCTGCCGCGCAAGCCCGAAGCCTTCATCTCGGCAATGATTTGGTCGGGCGTCATTTCAAAGAGCGCCTTTTTAAGCGCCTGATAGTCGCCCGCGCCGATAGCCTCGTCGATATTTTCAGCCGCGATAGCACCGCAGTTGCGGAGCGCAATTCTCATCTGATGCTTATAGAAAGGTATCTCCGCGAAAGGTATTATCGAACCGTCCTCGTGAACGGTGCCCTGATATAAAAGCTCTTTTACAATCGAACCGCCCTTAACAAGGTGCTTTTCGGCAACCGTCTTGGCGTGTTCGGGGGTCATCTGCGAATAGAAAGCGCCCTCGGGATATACTATCATTATGGGACCTAACGCGCACAGACCGAAACAGCCCGTCTTAACGATAAGAACGTCGTCTATGCCAAGTTCTTTGAAGCTCTTTTCAAGCTGTTCCAGAACCTTTAACGAGTGCGAAGAGGTACAGCCCGTACCGCCGCACACTAAAACCTGCTTTCTGTAGCCGGTGTTTTCGGCAAGCTTTTCAGCCTGCTCCCTTACTATTTTTCTGACCTTTATGAGGTCGGCGTATTTTGCCGCTCTTTCATCTAATTCTTTTACAGTCATAATTCCACCTCCCCTCAGTCGTTCATATACTTATCTAAGATTGCGGGAACCTGGTCGGGCGTAAGCTTACCGTAAACGTCCTCGTCTACGAGCATTACGGGAGCAAGTCCGCACGCGCCTACACAGCGGCACGAGTCAATCGAGAATTTGCCGTCGGCGGTACATTCGCCGCACTTGATACCCAGCATTTTTTCAACCTCGGCAAGAATTTTATCCGAGCCTTTTACGTAACAAGCCGTGCCGAGACATACGGATATTCTGTGCTTACCCTTGGGCGAAAGCGAAAAACGGGTGTAGAAGGTAGCTACGCCGTAGACTTCCGAAAGGGGAATATTCAGCTCTTCGGCTATCATCGTCTGCACTTCTGCGGGAAGATAGCCGTAGATTTCCTGAGCCTCGTGCAAAATGGGCATCAGACAGCCGCGTTCCGACTTGTGCTTTTCAATACATTGACGGAGAAGCTTTTCCTGCTCCGGCGTACCGTTAAAACTACTGTTTGCCATTTGATACAATCTCCTAATAAATTTTCATTTTATCTTACGGATTTATATTATCACAAAGAACGCGTAAAATCAAATAAAATGTTGAATAATGTATATTTTTATTACTGTAAAGTTTTACCGCCCGCGCGCGTATTTACCATACGCGCGCGGGCGGTGAGTTCGTTTCGTTTATGAAGTACGATTAATAACTTTCAAACTGCGAATTGTACAGTTTGTAATATGCTCCCTCCGCCAAAATCAATTCGGTGTGCGTACCCTGCTCTACTACGTTGCCGTCCTCCATTACGAGAATTTTGTCGGCGTTCTTTATCGTCGATAAGCGGTGCGCGATAACGAAGCAGGTCTTGCCCTCCATCAGCTTGCTCATCGCCGACTGAATAAGCCGTTCGGTGCGCGTGTCGACGTTCGAGGTCGCCTCGTCCAGAATAAGCATACGCGAGGGTTGAAGCATTGCGCGGGCAATGGTTAAAAGCTGTTTCTGTCCCTTGGATATATTGACGGCGTTGTCCGAAAGAAGGGTATCGTAGCCCTGCGGCAGTTTTGTTATAAACGAGTGTATCTTAGCCGCCCTGCACACCTCTTCCACTTTCTCTCTCGTCGCGTTCTCCACGCCGTAGGCTATGTTCTCGTAGACCGTACCCGCAAACAGCCAGGTGTCCTGCAATACCATTGTGAACGCGCTTCGAAGCGACGAGCGGGTGAGAGTTTTAACGTCCTTGCCGTCGACGTATATTGCGCCCGAGACGGGGTCGTAAAAACGCATCAAAAGGTTTATAACCGTCGTCTTGCCCGCGCCCGTGTGCCCGACTATTGCAATCAGCTTGCCCGCGTCCGCTTGCAGTGAAAAGTCTTTTAATACGTTTTTACCCTCTATATATCCGAAGCTTACGTTGTCTATGGTCACGTTGCCGATAACTTCGGTAAGCTCCTCCGCACCCTCTTCGTTCAATTTTTCCTCTTCCTCGGCAAGCACTTTGAACACGCGCTCCGCCGCCGCTATCGACGACTGGAATTCGCCTATGACGTTTGCGATTTCGTTGATAGGTCCCGTGAATTTACGCGAGTAAAGCACGAACGAAGATATCTGCTCTATGCCCACTCCGAACCAGCCGAAGGCGAACATAAGTGCGCCTATTACGCTTATAAGCGTGAGCGACAGATTGTTTACAAACCCCGTGCAGGGTCCCGACACCGTGCCGTAATATTCGCTGGTCGTGTACGCTTCCGCCGCCTCGGCGTTCTTTTCGGAAAAGCGCGAGATTATTTCCTCTTCGCGGTTGTAGGCGCGCGTCGTCTTCTGACCCGACAGCACCTCTTCGGCAAAGCCGTTGAGCTCTCCGAGCTTGCGCGAACGCCGCCTGTACAGCGGCTGAACCTTGTTTGCGATTACCTTGGTAAGTATTACCGACAGCGGAATAGTTACCACGAAAACAAGTACGAGCGGAGCGGCGATTATAAGCATCATCACGAGCGAGCCTATAATCTGTACTGCGCTCTTTAATACCAGCATAACGTCCTCGGCAAGCGAGGTACCCACCGTGTCGACGTCGTAGGAAAGAACCGAAATGACGTCGCCCGCCTGACGGCTATCGAAGTACCCGACGGGCAACCGCACGAGACGGTTGAAAAGGTCGCTTCTCATCTTTTTGGTCATTCTGCGTGCGACCAAAGACATACCGATAGTCGTAAGATAACTCAATATCTCGGACGCGACGTAAACGGCGGCAAGCAGTACGCAGTAGTAGATAATCGCTTGCATATCCGTAGTGCCGTCAGCCTTTATCTGTCCTATCGCCTTGCCGCAGACGTAGGGTCCCAAAAGCGACATTCCGACCGCAAGCACGTTGCCTAAAAATACGATGATAAACAGCGGTATATACGGCTTCAAATAGATTAAAAGCTGTTTTACGGTGTGCTTGACGTCGACTTTTTTTACGGTTTGGTTGCGCCTGTCGTTGACGTTCATACGGGGCTCTTTCATAAATCGCCTCCCATCTGAACGAGCGAGATTTCACGATAGTCCCCGCAAGTTTCCATAAGCTGTTCGTGAGTGCCCGCTCCGACTATTTTCCCGTCGTCGAGAACGAGTATCAAATCGGCGTGCTTGACGGCGCTCACCCTCTGCGCGACTATAAGTTTGGTGCAGTCGGGATAGTTTTCGGAGAGCCTTTTTCTGAACAGCGCGTCGGTGGCGTAGTCGAGCGCGGACGAGCTGTCGTCTAAAACGAGAATTTCGGGATTACCCGCAAGCGCTCTTGCAATCAACAGCCTTTGCTTCTGACCGCCCGAGAGGTTTGCCGCCTTCTGTGCGAGCATATAGTCAAGCCCGCCGTCAAGCTCTTTTATAAACTCCTCGGCACAGGCGCAGTAAACCGCCCTGTCGATACTCTCATTATCTATGCCGCGGAAATAGTCTACGTTTGAACGCACGGTATCAGCGATTAAAAAGTCGTTCTGGAAAGCCGCGCCGAACAGTGCGTGCAGTTCGCCCGCAGAGTACGAGCGCACGTTCTTTCCGTTGACGAAAATCTCACCCTTGTCCGCGTCGTAAAAGCGCATTAAAAGATTTATGAGCGTGGTCTTGCCGCTACCCGTTCCGCCTATTATTCCGACGGTCTGTCCGCGGCGAACGCAAAAGCTTGCGCGTTCGAGGTTGTCCTCGTTGCCGTTGTATGAAAAGCATACGTCCTTGAATTCAACCGCATAGTCGGGGTTGCCGTCCTCGCATTCCTCTACGGTCATTCTCTCGTCGGTTTCGAGCACGCGAGTTATTCGCCCCGCGGACGCCACGCCTTTTGACAGCACGACGAATATCTTTGATATCCCGAGCATTGCGTTGAGTATCAGAACGAAATAGGATAAAAACGCGAGTACCGTGCCCGAGGGTGCGCTGACGAGCGCTCCCACTACGATTACCCCGACAAGTCCGAGATTTAAAATGAGCGTGACTACGGGATTTGTAAGCGCGGCGAGCTTATTGGCTTTAAACTCGTTTGCGGTAAGTTCGGCGTTGACCCCCTCGTATTTGCCCGCCTCGTATTCGGTCTTGGACAGCGCCTTTATGACGCGCACGCCCGTAATGTTTTCCTGCATTGCCCGCACCGACTTATCGCCGCTTTTCTGTACGCGCGAATACATAGGCACGCTCTTTGAGGTGATAAGAATAAGCACTAAAACGACGAGCGGTATGCACGCAAGAAGTACGAGTGCAAGCCGCCAGCTCAGAACGAAGGTGAAAGCCAGACCGCCTATTAAAAGTATCGGGGCACGCACGCCCAGCCTGAGCGTTCTTGCGACAGCCTGGTTGACGTAGTAAGTGTCGCTCGTAAGGCGCGATACGAGCGAGGGCAGAGTAAACGCGTCCACCTGTCCGCTCTTTAAATAGGTGGTCTTTTTAAACAGCGCGTATCGCAAATCGCGGGTCATATTGCCCGCCGCTTTTGCCGAAAGTCTGTTTGCGACTATGTTGCAGGTCATTGCGACTATCGCCGCCGCGAGCATCACAAGTCCCGCATATACCAAAGAATTTATATTTTTCGTCGGAACGACTTCGTCTATTATGTAGTCTAAAACGAGGGGCAAAGACAGCTCCGCCATGGTTGCGATAAACTTGGTTATAAGCCCCGCAACTACGGTACCCGAATAGGGCTTCAAATATGAAAGCGCCCTCGTTTTACCGACCGAAGTACTCTCCGCGCTCCTCTTTTTTGCCGAAGCTTTACAAGCCGTACTCATATTTCGTACTCCAGAAACTTGCGAGCGTTCTCGACCATTTTTTCAAGCATACTCGCAAGGCTCTCCTGCTCCTCTTCGCTCAGTCCCTCGCATAAAATCTCGCGCCACTTTTTGTTTGCGGCGCGTATGACCGGCACGAGCGCCTTGCCCTTGTCGGTCGTGTAGACGAGCATAACCCGCCTGTCCGACGCGCTCTGCTCTCTTTTCAAATATCCGCTCTCCTCTAAGGCAGTCACCTGACGGGCGACGTTGCTCTTGTTGACCATAAGCTTTTTTGCAAGCTTGTCCTGCGAAACGCCCTCGTCGTTAAAGACGGTTAAAAGGTACCGCGCCTGATAGCCCGACACCCCCGCCTCTTTGAGTTTTTCGTCGCGGAACAGCGCCGCCGACTGCGACACGAGCGTTACGTTCTTCATAAAGGTTGCCATAAGTCCGCCTCTGTAAGAATAATTAGTTGCGACCGCAACAATTTTATTATAATAAACGACCTTGTTGTTGTCAACCGCCGCGCGGCAATCTTATCTTAAATTTTCTGAAACCGCCCGAATACAGAACGGCGCAGGGAACAGACATAAGGCACAAAAAGGCGCAGACGGCGGACGGCAAAGTGTAGCACGAAAACCTGACCGAACACAGCGAAAGTACGCAGAAAACGGCAAGTATCAGGCAAATAATCCCGATATATATGCGTTTCAATACTCTTTTTTCGGAAAATGCAAAGCAAACGCATTCGCCGAGTGCTATACATACGGCGACGACCGAACAGGTCATTTTGTCGCACGCGGACATCGCCTCGCCCCCGCCGTAGGCAAACAGCGGACACAGGACGGCGGCAACCGCGCAGAACATGGCGGGCGGCAGTTTTAACTGCGAAACCGCGGGATTTGCAAGCGAGCAGGTCGAATGCACGGCAACCGCGCCGAGTGCGCCGTAGATAAGAAAGCCCGTAAGTCTCGCCGTGAAAGATGTTTTCGAAACAGCCGAAACAATGCGCGGATAGACGGTAAAAGCAAAGCTCAGTCCCGCGCTCTCCCCTCCCTGAGCATACGGCAGAGTGCCGAGAGCTGACAGCACGCACCCCGCGAGATTGACGAAGATTATCTTTGCCGCCGTTAAACTTGCGGAAAAATTTTTATCGAGCGTTTTGGCAAAGGCGGGCATTACGCCTGCGGCGAGCGACAAGGATAGTAGCGACTGTCCGAGGGCGTCGACCCAGAGCGAGCCGCTTAAAATATTTCCGAACGGCAGAGATATTTTGAAACCGCCCCTTATGGCAAGGTAGATAAACAGTCCGAAAAAGCAGACTACCGAAACTCTTCCCGACGATGCGAGGCGTCCGCGCTTTAAAAGAAAGAAACAGAGCGCGAGCACAACAATAACGGTTAAAAACCACTTACCGTCCGCGCGGGCAAAGAGAGCAAAGCTTACCGCCGAAGAGGTAAGCTTCGACGAAATCAGAACGTAAAAGAGCGCAATTATCAGCGAATTGAACGCCGCCGCTCTCTGAATAAATACGGGCAGACCGCCCCGCCTCGAACAGTCTAACTCCGCCGAAAGGACCGGAAAGCAGATGAGCGCGAGCGCGACCGCATAGGCAATGAAAAAAGAGTAACCGTATATCGAGACGAGGTGCGGAAAACGGAAGGCGTTACCCAGCCCCGTCGCCGCGCCCAAAGCCGCGAACAGATTACTCTTTTTTAATTTTTTCTCCGCCATAGTTTACTATGATATGCGGAGGTTTATTGCGTTATGTCTTTACTACAAACTTTACTTCGTGCCCGTCGAACCGAAGCCGCCCGCACCGCGCACGGTATCGGAAAGTTCGTCCTTGACTATAAATTTCGCCGTGATATAGGGCGTTATTACGAGCTGAGCCACCCTCTCGCCCACCGCTACGCTCTGCGCCGTTTCGCCGTGATTGTGTAAAGCCACCTTGACCTCGCCGCGGTAGTCGCAGTCCACTACTCCCACCTTATTTGCGGGAGCAAGTCCCTTCTTGCTTGCAAGTCCGCTGCGAGCGTATATAAGTCCCGCGTATCCTACGGGAAGCTCCAACGCTATGCCCGTCGGTATCATTACCGTCGTATGGGGAGCAACTACTATATCCTGCTCGATACAAGCGTACAAATCCGCGCCCGCCGCAAATTCACTGCCGTATGCGGGCACCGTAGCCTTATCCGAAAGCTTCTTTATTCCTACTTCCATCTCATTTTCTCCTAAGTTACTTAAACGTCGTCCTCTTCGTTCCAGAGTATTACCTCGTCAGCCTTTAACGACTGGGGAACGAGTATCGTGCGCTGATTTGCCGAACCCTTGAATTTTAAATTCAAATCCTTCTGCGCCTCGATAAATCTTCCGTCCACGAGCACGTCGAGAGATTTCAATATTTCCATTACGGCGTCGGGGTCGCCCTGCTTGCCCGTGAGAAGGTCGCGTTCGAAGTCGTAGCCCGTAAAGCACCAGAACGACTTGTCGGGATAGGCTTTTCTCAGTCTCTTCATAAAGGGAGCGAGAACCTTGGCGTTTTCGGGCTCGAACGGGTCGCCGCCTAAAAGCGTAAAGCCGCGTATGTAGTCGGGCTTCAATCCCTCTATTATCTTTTTCTCGGTCTCTTCGGTGAACGGCTCGCCGTAATTAAAGTCCCACGTTTCGGGATTGAAACAGCCCTTGCAGTGGTTGCGGCAACCCGAGACGTACAAAGACACTCTGACGCCGGGACCGTTGGATATATCGTACCATTTTATAGTTGCTACGTTCAATTTTTTTACCTCGTTATCTGAAAGCGGCGGCGCGTTCCGCGCCGCCGCATATTGTCATTCGGTTAAATCTGTTTAATCTTAAAGGTGAAGAACTCTCGCCTTGATTTCCTTGGTCTTGCCGACGTTCCAGAAGTTCTCGCCGAGGTATCCGCAGGTACGGCGG
>CAYMUQ010000051.1:0-8202 GCA_964393805.1 uncultured Clostridia bacterium | reverse complement strand
AGGACAGACAGGGCGTTGCCAAAAAGATTACCGAAAACGTAGTTCCCGATATGGAGAAACTCGGTATAGAAGTAGTCAACTTCAATATTCAGAACTTTAAGGACAACGCAGGTACCATAGAGAATATGGGTATCGACAACGTAGAGCAGATAAGAAAGAACGCGCAGATAGCCAAAGCCAACGCGCAGAGGGACATTGCGATAGCAACCGCCCACGCGCAGGAGGAGGCAAACGCAGTCAAGGTCGAGTCGGAGAAAAAGATTGCAGAGCAGAACGCCGCTCTCGCCGTGCAGGAAGCCGATATGAAGGTCAAGGCGGACACCAAGAAGGCGGAGGCGGACGCCGCATACGCAATTCAGCAGGAAAATCAGCGTAAGACCATAGAAATCACCAAGGCGAACGCCGACATCGCACGCCGCGAAAAAGAAGCAGACCTTGCAGAAAAGGAAATTGCCATCAAAGAGCGCCGTCTCGACGCCGAAATCAGAAAGCAGGCTGACGCGGAAAATTACCGCATAGCAAAGGAAGCGGAAGCAGAGCTTATCAGAAGGCAGAAGGAAGCCGAGGCGCTTGCGTTCGAGGCGGTAAAGAAGGCGGAGGCGCAGAAGGCGGAAGCGGAGGCTCAGCGTTTTGCAATGGAGCAGGAGGCGGAAGGTATCCGCGCCAAGGGTCTTGCCGAGGCGGAAGCCATAGAGAAGAAGGCGGAAGCGCAGAAGAAGATGGGCGAAGCGTCGGTTATCGAAATGTATCTTGCCGCTCTTCCCGAAGTAGTAAAGTCTGCGGCTATGCCTTTGAGCCAGACCGACAAGATAGTAATGTACGGCGACGGCAACGCTACCAAAGTAGTCAAGGACGTAATGAGCTCCGCCAACCAGATTATGGAAGGAATGAAGGAGTCTACGGGAATAGACTTGACTGCGCTTCTTGCAGGAGCAGTAGGCGGCAGAATTGCCGCGGGAAACGCCGAGGGAAAGAAATAATCCCGACGGCAGAAAAAAACCAAGGCGGGCGCAATCGCGCCCGCCTTTTAATTTGGTTTTAAATTCGTACAAATCAGCCGCACCCTCCGCAAGTCTTGCAGTTTCCGCTGCACTTTTTGGAGGGCTTGCCCGTAGAGGTAAACATTTCACCCGAATAACTGCGGTTTGCGACCGTGCCGCAGTCGGGACATTTAACCTGTTCGTCACAGCGCTTGACAAGCTCTTCGAAGGCTTTTTTGCAGTTTGGACATACGTACTGTAAAAGGGGCATTATTTTTTCTTCCTGTTTTTCTTTTGTTTTTTGTTTTTGGGCTTGACGGGCGAACCTCTCCATAGAATTACCGCGATTACGGCGGTAATAATAAGCGCCGTTACAATAACTATAAAGAACCACCCGAGCCACTTTTCGCCGCCCGCGACGTCGAACGGTACGGGCATGTTCATACCCCAGAAGCCCGCAATCATAGTGGGTATGGCGAGAAGGATAGTGATGATAGTAAGCTTTTTCATCGCGTCGTTCGCGTTATTGGAAATTACCGAACCGTACGCGTCCATCGTCACCGATAGGGTGTCCTTGTAAATACGGCACATTTCGATTGCCTGGTTGGTCTCGATTACGAGGTCGTCGTATAAATCCTGATATTCCTCGTGTGTCGCTACGCCCTCGACCTTTGCAAGCTTTTCGTGTATCTTCGAGTTTGCGTTTAAGGAAGTGGATATGTAAACGAGCGAATTTTCAAGGTCGAGTAGCTGTAATATCTGGTCGTTTTTAAGCTTTAACGCAAGCTCCGCCTGTACGCGCTGGCTCTTCCTGTCAATCTGTTTCAGACAGTACAAAAAGCGCTTGGCGTTCGCAAACATAAATTTAAGAAGAAACTCCACGTGCTTTGAAACGTCTACTTTGATGCGCCCCGTAATAAAGTCCTTCAAAACGGGATTGCCCTTTAAGCATACCGTGACGATGCAGTTCTTGTTGTATATTACCGCAAGGGGCAGTGTGCTGTATGCGTCGCCCGCGTCGCCGTCCTCTATGACGGGACAGTCTACGACGAACAGGCAACAGCCCTCGTCGAATTCTGTACGCGCCGTCTCCTCTTCGTCGAGCGCGGCTTTAATCATATCCTCGGGTATTCCCGTAGCCTTGCAGACGTCCTCGACCTCGTCGTCGGTGGGACTGACCATATCTATCCAACAGCCCTTTTCAAAGGCGTCGAGCCTTGAAAGCGGCGTGCCCGCAGAAAAATATTTAACCATAAATTCACCTCATAAAAACCGTAAAAAAACCGTGCGGAAGAACGCTTCCGCACGGTGTATGGCATTTACGAAAGCGAGCTTCATTAAATTACTTTACGCGATGGATAACTGTCCATAAAAGTTTTACTCCTTACTATTCAGTATAGCCGAAAAAGCGGAGTTTGGCAACAGTTTTAAGAGGCAGAATTTTAAAATTCAAAAGCGGCGCGCCGATAAGTCGGCGCGCCGCGCAAATTATGAAATTATTTTAAATTACAACCTTACCCTCGATATATCCGTTGATAAGTCCCTCGACGTCGTGGCGGCGGGCAAAGCGCGAGATAAGCTCTTCCTTGGACGCAATCTTAAACTTGTTGCAGGAGTAGTACTCGCTTAAAGCGGCGAAGAACTTCTTATCGCCCATAGACGCTCTCACGTTTTCGAACATAAGAAGCGATTTGTTATACGCGACGTTTATGTATTCGTAGTCGCCGGCAAAGTCTTTTAAGCTTCTCTCCATAGAGGTATCGGTCTTGCCGAAAATCTGGTTATATACCGAATAGTACGCCCTGTACGACTTTATGGCACTGCCTATAAGACCGGTCCTTGTGAAGCCGTGTTCGGGGTGCGCTTCGAAATAACTAAGGCACGAATACTCCGCAAGTCCCTCGTCCATAAACGCGCAGTTTACCTGGTCGTTGCCGACTACCGCGTACCACCACTGGTGCGCCGTTTCGTGTACGGCGGTGTATACGCCGTCCGCCTCTTCGAGTGTGTCGTTAATCATAACGAGAGCGGGGTACTCCATACCGCTCACAGATAAGGGCGTGAACGCAAGAGTAAAGGTAGAATAGGGGTACGCGCCGAATTTTTCGGAGAAATATCCGAAGCTGTCGCACGCGGCGTCTATCGCCTTTTCGGGCGCGGTTTCGCCGAAGTAGTAGGCGGTTATTTCACAGCCGTTTACGCTCTTGGTTACGCTCTTATAGCCGTTGGATAAGACGACGGCGAAATCTCTTGCATTGCTTATAGCGTACTTTTGCGTGACTTTACCGTCCGCAGTAGATGTGGAAACTTGCTTACCACTTGTCGCCGCCGTATAGCCTTCTGGTAAGGTAAGCGTTACGTCGTAGTCCGCGCAGTCCGAAACGAACGGGTCGCCGCACGAGTAGTAGGGGGTATCGACGAAGCCCTCGGTGCCGTACGCGCAAAGCACGGGATAGAAATTACCGAGATTGACTGTCTTCGAGGTTATGCCCGTGCGGTGGTTTACCTTTGCGGGCTTGAGCGTATAGGTTATGTTTACCGTCACGCTCTGTTCGGGATAGACGGGCGTATTCAAAGTTACGCTTAGGATAGTCATATCCTCGCCGCAGACCTCCCAGCTCGCGCAGTTTTCGACCTTTTCGACGTCCATCTGACCGTAGCTCGCTCCGACGTAGTACGCGCTCTTCTGAGCTTCGGAGATGGGCTTGCAGGACGCGCCCTCGCGGTAGGCGTTGCCCCAGAGGTTGAACTCGAGGGCGGCTATTTCGTTGTCCGTGGAGTTGTAGAAGGTAAACTCCTCACAGCCCGACAGCACGCAATTCGTATCGTCGTATTGAGCGCTTATCGAATACTTGGACGTTTTCCCCTGCGACGACTTGTCTTTGTTGCAGGCGGATAAGGGTAAAACCGACAAAATCAGCGCGGCGGTTGCCGCAAAACATAAGGTTGACTTTTTCATATCAATAGGTTATGACAAGCCGTGTCCTGTTAGAACGCTTTTTTCTCACTTGGACAAGCCCTCGCGGGAACTTTTTTTATTCGCCCTTCCATAAGATAGAGAGTATGAAAATATGTATAGTAACGGACAGGAAGATGCAGTTCAAATCACGCCTGCCCGCGTGTGACGTCGCGCTGTTTCCCTTCGGCACTTTAAGTGAGATAAACTATTCGGACGAACTCTCGGGCAAGAGTGAAAAGCTCGAAACGCTTGCAAAGTACTCGGGTGCGGCGGGTTGCGGAGTTTTGTGCGGCTGTATAACCGACAGCAGAGGCATAAGGCGCAAGTCGGTCGCCGCCGCCGCGGGCGGAAGACTTTTAGGCATTGCCGATATGCTCAACGTTTTAGACGGCGAAGAATTTAAAAGCGGCGCGGGACTGGGCGTCTACGCGATAGGCGGTTACAAGGTGGGACTGTGCATAGACGGCGACCTGTTTTTTCCCGAATGCGTGCAGACGCTGACTATGTGCGGATGCAACCTTATCGCCGTACACTGCGAAAGCGTAGCCGACGGTATGGCGCCCGTGCTCGTGCGCGCGTATGCTTATCTATACGGTGTACCCGTCGCGCTCTGTTGCGGCAACGCCGCGTATTTTGCCGACGTCACGGGCGTTATGGCGTGTTCCAACCAGGACGTAGCCATATTCGAGGCGTCGCCGAAAAACTGTTACCGTTCGGTGACTTCGCGCAGAAGGGGACTTCTGTCGAATACGGCGGACGATTTCTGAATAAATTTGCCTTAATTTTTTGTAAACCGACTTGTTTTTTGCGCTTGGGTATTGTATAATGTATGCGTAAGAATTTCGGTATCGGAGAGTGGCGATAATGTTTTCGATGACAGGCTACGGAAGAGGAGAATACAAAGAGGGCGGCTTGGAGCTTACCGCAGAGATAAAGACGGTAAACAACCGCTATCTGGACGTATCGGTAAAGTGCCCCAAAATTTTCGTTGCGCTGGAAGAGACCTTGCGCTCTAAGATAAGGGACAAGCTTACGAGGGGACACGCGGATTTATTCATATCCTTTACGGACAAGCGCGAAAAGCCCAAAACTTTATATCTCGACTTGGAAAGTGCGCGCGCCTATACCGAGGCGGCGAAAAAGTTAAAGGAGAACTTTCCCGAGCTTAAAGACGACTTTACTATTAGCTCTTTAATGCGTCAAAGCGACGTTTTAAAGCAGGACGAGGTATCCTGCGCCGACGACGAGCTTATAGCCGCGCTGTACTTGGCAGTCGGAACCGCGCTCGACAACCTCAACGCAATGCGCGAGGTCGAGGGCAAAAAGCTCAAAGAGGATATGCTATCGCGCGTCTGTACGATAGAGAAACTCGTAAACGAAGTCGAAAATCGCGCTCCTTCGGTTGCCGAGGAATATAAAAAGAAGCTAACGGAAAAAATCAAGGCGTACACCGAAAGCGTCAACCCCGACGAGGGTAGACTTTTAACCGAGGTCGCCGTGTTTGCGGACAAGTCCAACATAGACGAAGAGCTCACGCGCCTGCACTCGCACATAGCGCAGTTCAGAGAGATTTCGGAAGAGCGGCTCGTGGGCAGAAAGCTCGACTTTTTAGTGCAGGAGTTCAACAGAGAGAGCAATACCCTATGCTCGAAGGCGAACGACATAAAGATAACCAAGCTCGGCTTAGAGCTTAAAAACGAGATAGAGAAAATAAGAGAGCAGGTGCAGAACGTTGAGTAAAGGCAAGCTTTTGGTAATCAGCGGACCGTCGGGCGTAGGCAAGGGCACGATAGTAAACAGGCTTTTGAGTTTAAGACCCGATATATCGCTCTCGATATCCTGCACTACACGCGCACCCCGCGAGGGCGAGGTCGATGGGAAAAGTTATTTCTTCCTGACAAAAGAGCAGTTCGAGCAAAAGATTGACGAGGGCGGATTTTTAGAATATTCCCGTCACTTCGAAAATTACTACGGTACGCCCCGCGCGTTCGTGGAAAGTAAGCTCGAAGAGGGCGACGTCATTTTAGAGATAGACGTGGACGGCGGTTTAAGCGTTAAGTCGGCTATGCCCGAAGCCGTGCTCGTAATGATAGCCCCGCCCGACAGACAGGCTCTGTACCGTCGGCTTAAAGGCAGGGGAACCGAGGACGAGAACACTATATCAAGGCGCATAGACCGCGCCGAGTACGAGCTTTCGAAAAGTCCTCTGTACGATTTTGTAATAATTAACGACGTGCTTGACGACGCGGTCGAAGCCGTCGGACGAATACTTGAATAAGGAGATAGTTTTTATGATAAACCAACCCGCAGTAGACACTTTGATAGAAAAGTTAAATCACGAAGGACAGCCCGCATCGCGCTACGAGCGTTGCGTGGTAGTCGCTAAACGCGCACGCCAGCTTATAGAAAGAGGCAGCGTCAACAACGTCAACGAAAACCCCGGCAAGCTTAAAGAGATAGCCCTTGCCTGCGAGGAGATAGAGGACGGAAAAATTCAGTCGGTTAAGGACTAAGCAATCGGACAAAGCAAGCTCTACGGCGTAGAGCTTACTTTTCTTGTTTAATGCAATTCAAACGATAAAAAATGAGTGCGCCCGCGCATAGCGCGGGCGCAAAAAGTAATAATGTACGCGCAGGTCATAGTAGATATTGCCCACTCGCAGGTGGACAGGGTTTTCGAATATTCCTGCCCTGATACAACCGAAGTCGGTTGCAGGGTCAAGGTGCCGTTCGGCGGCAGAACGATAGAGGGGTTCGTTATAGGTTTAAGCGAAACTCCCTCTTATGCCGCGGATAAAATTAAGCCCGTTACCGAGGTCTACGACGAACTGCCCGCTCTCGTCCCCGAATGCTTTGCGCTGATGGAGAGTATCGCCGCGAGATACCGCGTACCCAAGGCGGCTTCCCTGCGGCTCTTTCTGCCCTCCGAAATGCGCAAGGGCAAGGTGAGCGAGGTCTTTACAAAGACCGTAAAGCTTACGGGTAAAAGCGTAAAGATAGGCGCGGCGGCGAAAAAACAACAAGAGGTTTTGGCGCGGCTTGAAGAGGGCGAGTGCGAATACACCCTCTTATGTAACAAGTACGGACGCGGCGCGGTCAACGCGCTTATAGAAAAGGGCGCGGCGGAAATAATCAAGACGAGGCGCAACCGCACGCCCATGCCCTCGGACGGAGAGCAGGAGACTAAAAAGATATTGACCGAAGCCCAGCGCGGCGCGGTAAGCTATATCGAAAATTCGGACAAGTGCGTAAACCTTATTCACGGAGTTACGGGTAGCGGCAAGACCGAAATTTATCTCAATATAATTGCAGACCAATTGAAAAAGGGCAGGACGGCTATATTTTTAGTGCCCGAAATTTCGCTTACCCCGCAGATGCTCTCTCAGCTCCGTTCGCGTTTCGGCGGAGAGGCGGCAATTCTGCACAGCGGACTTTCCGCGGGCGAGAGGTTCGACGAGTGGTGGCGTCTGCGCTCGGGCGAGGCGAAGATAGCCATAGGCGCAAGAAGCGCGATATTCGCGCCCGTCGAAAACATAGGCGCGATTATAATCGACGAGGAACACGACTCGTCGTACAGGAGCGAGACCGCGCCCAGATATTCCACCGTCGATATTGCGCTTATGCGCGCGAAATACAATAACTGCAAGCTCGTCTTAGGCAGTGCGACGCCGTCGGTCGAAACCTTTATAAAGGCTAAAGAAGGCGAGTACGGGCTGGTCACTTTAACCGATAGGATAAACGGCAAGCCTCTGCCCGAGATAATAATTTCCGATATGCGCAGAGAGATAAAGAAGGGCAATCCTTCCAACCTCTCGTCCGCGCTCAAAGCGGAGCTTGAAAGGACCTTATCCGACGGAAACCAGGCGATAATATTTTTAAACAGACGCGGCTATTCGCAGACGGTCATCTGTACCGACTGCGGGTACGTTGCAAAGTGCGAGAGCTGTGACGTAAGTTTAACCTATCACAGCGAAGAAAACTGTCTTAAATGTCATTACTGCGGAGCGAAGTACCGTATGCTTACCGCCTGCCCCGAATGCGGCGAAAAAAGACTTCGTTACAGCGGCACGGGTACGCAGAGGGTGGTGTCCGAACTGCACGCGCTCTTTCCCGAGGCGCGCATTATAAGAATGGATAACGACACCGTCTCTGGTAAGGACGGACACTACAAAATTTTAAAGCAGTTTTCCGACAAAAAGGCGGATATACTCGTGGGAACGCAGATGATTGCAAAGGGTCACGACTTCCCCGCCGTAACTTTGG
>CAYMUQ010000050.1:0-8685 GCA_964393805.1 uncultured Clostridia bacterium | reverse complement strand
TGCGATTTGGCGGCGGAAGGCAAAACCGCGGAACAAATCGAAAGCGAAGTAAACGGGTATTTGGAGCGCTTTTATAAGGACTTCGACGAGGTCAAAACGAGGCGTTTCGACGGTATGATAATTACGGGCGCGCCCGTAGAAAAGCTCGAATTCGAGGACGTTGCGTACTGGAAAGAGCTTGTCGAGATTTTCGACTGGACCAAGACGAACGTCACCTCCACCCTCTTCATCTGCTGGGGAGCGCAGGCGGCACTGCATTATTTCTACGGAATAAAGAAGCACCCTCTAAAAGAGAAGTGCTTCGGTATCTTTGCACACAGGCGCACGGGCGAGAGCGTTATGGAACCTTTAATGCGCGGAATTTCGGACGAATTTCATATGCCGCACTCCCGCAATACTATAATTCGTACCGAGGATATAAGAAAGTGTAAAGATTTGCAAATTCTCGCCTTTTCCAAAAAGGCGGGGGCGAGCATTATAAAGAGCCTTGACGAACGGCAAGTGTTCGTAACGGGGCATATGGAGTACGACCGCGAAACGCTCAAACGAGAGTACGAACGCGACGTAAATAAAGGGCTTGATATAAAGCCGCCGTCAAACTATTTCGCCGACAAAAAAATGACCAAAATCAAGATGAACTGGTCGTCGACTTCCAACCTCTTTTACATAAACTGGTTGAATTACTACGTCTATCAGGCAACTCCTTACGAACTTTGAAATTAAACCTAAGCGGCGCGTTGCAAACAAGCAACGCGCCGCTTTAACTTTTTAAGCAGTCTTTATAATTTCATACCGTGTCTTATGAGCAGTTTTCTTGCCGACTCTACACTGTCCGCTCCCGTTTTATTCTTGACGGGCGCGAACTCCTTCTCCCTTTCGACCTCGAAGCCGATACAGCTTCCCATAAGCTTGACTATATCGACGGCGAGCGTCTCTATCTTATAGCCGTTCTCTTCCTCGGGAATAATATGTCTCGTGCCTTTAAGACAGGGGATTTTCTTTTTCGCGAGATGATAGGGAAGCTTTTTCTTGTTTACGTCCCGAAGTTTCTCGACGTTGAATAAATAGTTTAAAGTAACGCCGAAGCCGAAAGTAAGCTCGCCGTTGACCTCGCGGCGCTTTTTAAGTTTTGCGGGCATTTCGAAATATTCGACGATAGAAGCCGCGCCGTCCTCATTGCACAAAATTCCGACGTTTTCGTTGGGGGAAACCTTCTTTACCACCTTGCTTCCGCACGCCGAACCGCTTAAAATGGTTGCGCCGAGGAATTGTGCGTCACACGGTCTTTGAAGGACGTTATCCACACCGTAGACGTTGAGCCACTCTATACCCTCTTTGGTAAGTATTCTTCCGTAACCCGCCTTCAATAAAGACGCAAACCAACCGCCGTTTCCGTTGGGAGCGAGCACAGGTCTGTACCTTTCCTCCATTAAAATCTTACCGTCGAACGAGATTGCGGGAGCTAAGCTCTGCTTGTAAAAATGAATTTTCTTTTCGTCGTAGCCGAAATAATTGTTTTCTTCGAAGAATTCGCGGGTAGCCTCGTCGTTGCCTTCGCTCGTCATTATGAACAGATGAACGAACACGCCAGCCTTTTTGCAGGCGGCTTTCAAGTTATTCATCTGACACTCGAAAATGGACAGCGTACGCGTAACGCCGATGTTATAACAGCCCTTAGGCGCGTCGGAACCAAGTCTCGTACCCTGTCCGCCAGCAAGCAGAACGCAGGCAAGCTTACCCGAACGGATAGCCGCCAAGCCCGCGAGCTCGTAAGTGGTACGTTGCTTTTTAATCTGCTTTAAAGAAATAATCTCCGCCGGGGTGAGTTCACCGAGCTTCCTGTCACCCTTTTCAAGCATTTTAAAAATGTTGAAATCTATCTTTTCTACGCTTGATAAAAGCTCCTCCTGCTGAGCAGGTTTAAGCTTATCATAGTAGTGCAGAACGTGTTGCTGACCGTAGCTTTGTAAAAGCTGAAAAGCTTTTTCGAAATCCATATACAATCCCCCTCGCACAGTGCGCTGTTCTTATAGTATATTCTATAGCATCGAATATAGACGCTCGCAAATATTATATATTATAATATCGGTTATGTCAAACCCAATTTTTATGACTTTTCGGCAAAAACCGATATTGACATATCCTTTTGCGGGTATTATAATGTGATTGATTATAAGGGGATTTCCGCATATCGGTGCGGAAAGGGGGGAAATATGTATTGTCCTGTATGCGGAGAAAAGCTTGCGCTCTATTTACACGACCAGGAGGGTCTGGTACCTTTTTGTAAGCACTGCGAGCAGTTCCGTTTCCCGCAGTTTGCAACCGCCGTTTCTATGGTAGTAGTCAACCGCGAGAAAAACAAAGTCCTGCTTGCAAAGCACAAGGGTCAGGACGATTTCATACTCTTTGCGGGCTACGTCAAAAAGGGCGAAACTGCCGAAAAAAACCGTGACGCGCGAGTTCCGCGAAGAGACCAAACTCAACGTCGTCAAATACAAATATATGTCCTCACGCTATCACGAGCCGCACAACGTGCTTATGCTCAATTTCCTCGTTATGGCGGAAAACGGCGAAATCGTGCTGGACGGGAGCGAGCTGGACGACGCGGTTTGGTTCGATTTGGACGAGGCGTTAAACCAGATACGCAAAGATTCCGACGCCGAGGCGTTTTTGAAAAACGCAGTCGCGGAGCTTAAAAAGTAATTAATATTTTATAAATAACTGCGGCGGGCAACCTCGGGTTGCCCGCCGCTTAAATTTTGAATTTCAAATTAAACTATTCCCTCTACGCACACCACTATTTTTGTGGTAATGCCCTCTAAGAGCTTTATATCGACCTCGAACTCGCCCACCTGTTTTATAGGCGAAGTTATGACTATTTTCTTTTTATCGACGTCGTATCCCGCTTTCTTCATACTGTCCGAAACGTCCTGCGCCGTGACCGAACCGAAGGTCTTGCCCGTCTGTCCGACCTTTACGCTCAAAGCAAACTTCTTGCCTTTGAGCTCGGCGGCAAGCGCGGTCATCGCCTTAACCTCCTCCTGCTTATGGAAAGCTTCACTGCTCTTTTTCTGGTTAAACTCGTTTATCTTCGTGGAAGTAGCCGCCTCCGCAAGTCCCTTTTTAATCAAAAAATTCCTTGCATATCCCTCGTTGACTTCCTTAATCTCGCCCTTTTTGCCCTGTCCTTTGACATCCTGTAAAAGTATAATTTTCATTTTAGGCTCCTATCTTTTTGTATCTATAATTTTAAACCGTCCGCCGCGTTTTGTCAATAGGCGCGCATAATTTAAACCCGCCTTACGCACAATATATTCAACGGAGGAAATATTATGGAAAATATCAATTTCGGTATAGCTTGCGACGTTGAGAAATGCAAGTACAACCACAACGGCTGCAACTGCACGCTGGACAAA
Source organism: uncultured Clostridia bacterium (assembly GCA_964393805.1). Lineage (GTDB taxonomy): Bacteria > Bacillota > Clostridia > Christensenellales > Borkfalkiaceae > Coproplasma. The sequence continues at coordinate 5,269 of CAYMUQ010000050.1, read as the reverse complement.
ATTCACGTAGGCTGCGGCTGTGAAGGCGAGAACTGCACCTGCTGCGAAAACTACTCGGATAAATACTAAAATCAAAAGCGGTACGGGGTATGACCCGTACCGCTCTTTTTTTATTTTATCGTCCGCCGAAAAGTCCTTTTAAGGGATTTTTGTCGTACAGTCCACTTCCGAAGAACGCCTTCTTCGAGTAAAATTCAAAGCCCTTGACTACGTCGTACCCGGTCATGCTGTACGCAAGCGCACCGATTAAGAGCATTGCACCGAAAATAAGAAGGCAAGCAACGATAGCGCCTATTACTCCGTCCACCGTCTTGAAAACCTTGTTTTTTCTCAGCTTTTCCACGAGCTTAGGAAGGAATATCGCTACGAGTATTACTACTATCAGCGACATAAGGAAGATAATTACGGTGACTATTATCTTTGCGATTAACTCGCCAAAATCGCCCCCCAAAGACAAGCTGCTTTGTATCTTTGATACAAAATCGGGGCTGTTGCCGGCTATCGCCCACGCTCCGATACCGAAGCAGACGGTAAGCCCTAAAACGACGAATATGCAAAGAGCCGAGCTTAAACCGCTCTTATATCCCGCCTGAATACTTACGAACAATAAACCCAGAAGAATTATATCTATTACGATACTGCTGCCGAAATTTCTCCAAGCACCAGAGTTAAGCGAGGACGAGCAGATTTTCGTAAACGCTCCGATTGAGGAAACGTCGACGAACATCAAAAAGCCCATTATTATACAGCTTGACAGAACCGCCGCGTTGAGCGCGCCTTCCACTCCGCCGAACACGACGTCGAGTATGCCCCAAACGCCCGCCTTATCTTTTATTTTTTTGAGCTTTTTACGCGCCTCTTTGTACGCCTTTTTGTCCTTCTTATCTACTGCGTACATAACGTACGCCTCGCACTCCGCCACGTCGTCCGCGTTCTCATAGTGCGATAGCGTTCTTCGCTCGTCGACCGCCTTTTTGAAAAGCTTTCTCAAAACGTTGAACACCAGCGTGAACAGTAGTACAAGCCCTACGCTGACGCACAAAATCATTATGCCGTATCCGTTCGTATTCTTTTGTACAACGCCGCCTATCAAACGTTCGAGCGCCAGCGATAGCAGGACGATTATTCCGCCGAGCGAAATCTTAGAAAACCGTCTGAACGAACCGCCGACAGCTCCTATTGCCGTTATAAGGAAAAACGCCACAATAAGAAATGCCGTCATATACTCTCCGATTATTTTTTGAAATTATCTTTAAGCGAAACTATCTCACCTAACGAAACGCCGTTACCGTACGCGCATTTTTTGTAATATCCCGTACGCATAAGCTGGAAGCTCTTATCCTCTCCGCTCTCCGCGACGTACGGCTCAATCTTGCCGATAAGCACCTTCTCGCTGTCTTTATTCAATCTCTCGGCATAGTCCTGGTCGGGATATTGTTCGTCGCACAGAAGGGGCTGATAGAGGTGATATTCGGCGTCCTTGCCGTACTTTGCGTCCACCCACTGTATTACGCCCTTTGCCTTTATATCGCTCTTTACCTCGCTTCCCGAACGCGTCTCGGGGAAGTAGGTACAGAATATTTCTTCAACCTCACCCTTATCGTTGAGCTTGACGTCGTCGCAACGGACGATGTAAGCCGCCTTTAAACGGACGAAGCCGCCCTTGAAAAGTCTCTTATACTTGGGAGGGGGCTCTAAGGCAAAGTCGTCCCTGTCTATATATACGCTGCCCGAAAACTTTATCTTGCGCATTAAGCCGTCGCCTTTTACGGGGTTTATCTCGAAATCGACCTCTTCCTCTCCCGTATAATTTGTTACGGTAAGTTTGACGGGGTTCAACACGCCCATCGCGCGCTCCGCCGTGGCGTTGAGCTCGTCGCGGACGCATTCGTCAAGCTGTGCGGAGTTGACCACGCCGTAGTTTTTCGCAACGCCCACAGCCGCGCAGAATTTTCTCAGAGCCATAGGCGGTACGCCGCGGCTTCTAAGTCCCATAAGTGTGGGCATTCTGGGGTCGTCCCATCCGCGCACGAAGCCCTCGTCCACGAGCTTTTTCAAATAGCGCTTGGACATAAGCATATTGGATATGTTCAGCCTTGCAAATTCTATCTGCCTGGGAACGGGCTGTTCAAAACCCGCCTTTTCGATAACCCAGTCGTAGAGCGGTCTGTGATTTTCGAATTCGAGCGAACAGAGAGAGTGCGTTATACCCTCTACCGCGTCCTCTATGGGGTGGGCAAAGTCGTACATAGGATATATGCACCATTTATCGCCCTGACGGTAATGGGGAACGTGCGCTATTCTGTATATTACGGGGTCGCGCATATTGAGGTTGGGAGAAGACATATCTATCTTCGCGCGCAGAACCTTGGCGCCGTCGGGATAAATACCTTCGCGCATTTCGCGGAACAGTTTAAGATTTTCGTCAACGCTTCTGTTTCTGTAAGGGCTCTCCGTGCCGGGCTCGGTCAAAGTTCCGCGCGTTGCGGTTATCTCCTCCGCCGACAAATCGCAGACGTACGCGTTTCCATCTTTAATATATTTTTCGGCTATCTCGTACATTTTGTCGTAATAGTCGGAAGCGTAAAAGAGATTGTCGTATTCGAACCCGAGCCACTTGACCGCCTCCACTATGGAATTGACGTACTCGTAGTCCTCCTTGGCGGGGTTGGTGTCGTCCATTCTCAAATTGAGTTTTCCGTCGTACTTTTCCTTTACGGTAAAGTTTATGCACAGCGCCTTTACGTGCCCTATGTGCAGATAGCCGTTGGGCTCGGGAGGAAAGCGCACTACTATGCCGTTACCGCGGCTCTCGTATTTTCCGCTCTGTAAATCTTCGTTAATAAACTGCTCTATAAAATTTTCCGCTTCCGGAAGTTTCATAAATTTCGCCTCTTTAAGGTTGATTTAAAATCAGGATAAGCCCGTAATGTTACCGTTTACGTCTATGTCTATGTACTCCGCGCAGGGCACTTTGCCAAGACCGGGCATAAGCATTATAGAGCCTGCGACCGCAACTATGAAGCCCGCGCCGCCGCGAAGCTCAACGTCGCGCACGTAAATTCTGAAATTCTCGGGTGCGGACAGCTTTGCGGGATCGTCGGAGAGCGAATACTGGGTCTTTGCGATTATTACGGGCAAGCCCTTTATCCCCCTGTCCTCCATATCTTTTATCTTCTTTTCGGCAAGCTCGGAGTAGTCCGCGCCTTCGCCGCCGTAAATTTTGGTAACGATATCTTCAATCTTCTTTTTAATGGGGTCGTTTAAGTCGTACGAATATTCGAGCTTACTCTTTACGTTGCACGCCGCGATTACGGTTTCGGCAAGCTCTCTGCCGCCCTCGCCGCCCTTTAAGAATACGTCGGTAAATATTGCGGTCACGCCCGAAGCCGCACACGCGCCCATAACCGTCTTGATTTCCTCTTCGCTGTCGGTTATGAACCTGTTCATAGCGACAACTACGGGCTTTTTGTAGACGTTTCTCATATTGTCAACGTGCTTTAAAAGGTTGGGAAGTCCGTCTCTGAGTGCGGGTATGTTCTCCTCCGAAAGCGTGGTCTTGTCCGCGCCGCCGTGAAGTTTGAGCGCCTTTACGGTTGCAACGACTACGACGCAGTCGGGCTCTATGCCCGCTACTCTGCACTTCGTGTCGAGGAATTTTTCCGCGCCGAGGTCAGCGCCGAAGCCCGCCTCGGTTACGGTGTAGTCCGAAAGGCTCATTGCGGCAAGAGTTGCGCGCACCGAGTTACAGCCGTGCGCGATATTTGCGAACGGTCCGCCGTGTACTATCGCGGGAGTACCTTCGAGGGTCTGTACGAGGTTGGGATTAATCGCGTCCTTTAAAAGGGTTGCCATCGCGCCGTCGGCTTTAAGCTGTTTTGCGTAGACGTATTCGCCTCTCGAATTTTCGCCGACTATGATATTTCCGAGGCGCTTTTTCAAATCGGCTATGTCGCTTGCAAGGCACAAAATAGCCATTACCTCGCTTGCGGCGGTAATCGAAAAGCTCTCTTTTCTCTGATAACTGGAACAGCCCTTCATATTACCCGCTGGACAGTCGAGCGTAATGTCGCGCAAAGCGCGGTCGTTCATATCCATACAGCGGTGGAAATAGACTTCCTTAATATCGAGTGCGTTGCCGCGGAAAATGTGATTGTCAATCATCGCGCAGAGCAAATTGTTCGCCGCGGTGATTGCGTGCAAGTCGCCCGTAAAGTGCAAATTAATGTCCGCCATAGGCACTACCTGAGCGTATCCGCCGCCTGCCGCGCCGCCCTTTATACCGAACACGGGTCCCAAAGAGGGCTCTCTTAAAGCAAGGCAGACCTTTTTGCCGAGCTTTGCCATACCGTCGGCAAGTCCTATGGACACGGTGGTCTTACCCTCGCCGCTTGAAGTCGGGTTGATTGCCGTAACCAACACGAGTTTTGATTTGGGATTGAACTTTTCAAGGTTGATTTTAGCCTTGTATTTTCCGTAAAGTTCAAGCTCGTCCTCGGAAAGTTTCAGCTTTTTAGCTATCTCTCTGATTTCTTTGAGTTTTGCGCTCTCCGCTATTTCGATGTCACTCAGCATTTTTGCACCTCGCGTAAAAAAAATATTGCTTATATTGTAACATATCGCGCGCGTAAAGTAAAGTAAAGATTATACATATAAAGAAATTATATATTCGGACTTTTGCTTGACAAACCTATGCAAAAGGAATTAAAATTTAGTGGAATTTTTAAGGAGTATACTACGATGAGCGATAAAAAACGTGCGGTAACGCAGGACAAGCTTGTTGCACTTTGCAAAAACAGAGGCTTTATCTTCCCCGGAAGCGAAATTTACGGCGGACTTGCCAACACCTGGGACTACGGTCCTTTGGGCGCGGAGCTGAAAAGCAACGTAAAAAAGGCGTGGTGGAAAAAGTTCGTTCAGGAGAATACGCTGAACACGGGACTTGACTGCGCGATACTTATGAACCCCCGTACCTGGAAGGCTTCTGGGCACATAGGCGGCTTTTCAGACCCCCTTATGGACTGCAAGAACTGCAAGACCCGCCACCGCGCGGACAACCTCGTCGAAGCGTACGTACAAAAGCATAACTTAGCCGTCAAGGTCGAGGCTATGGACAACGACGCGCTTGAAAAGTTTATAGAGGAAAACAACATCTTATGCCCCGTCTGCGGCAAGCACGACTTCACTTCTATCAGAAAGTTCAACCTTATGTTCAAGACTTTCCAGGGCGTAACCGAGGACACGGTAAATACCGTGTATCTTCGTCCCG
>CAYMUQ010000049.1:0-9248 GCA_964393805.1 uncultured Clostridia bacterium | reverse complement strand
GCGTACACGGCGCAGGCAGAAAGAAGGTTTCCGAATACGGACAGCAGCTCCGCGAGAAGCAGAAGGTTAAGCGCATCTACGGCGTACAGGAAGGTCAGTTCAGAACTTACTACGAACGCGCCGACAGAATGAAGGGCATAACCGGTGAAAATATGCTTTCGCTTTTGGAGCGCAGACTTGACAACGTAATTTACAGAATGGGCATCGGCGTTTCGCGCGCCCAGGCAAGACAGCTTGTAAGTCACGGTCATTTCGTCGTAAACGGCAAGAAGGTAAACGTTCCCTCCTTTATAGTTAAGGTAGGCGACGTCATCACCGTAAAAGAAAACAAAACGTCAAATAAATATTTCGAGCAGGTAAAGGCGTCAAAGACGGCAAATCTTCCCAAGTGGCTTGAATTTACACCCGAGAAGCTTGAGGGCAAGGTAATTGCTCTTCCCGCAAGAGACGACGTCGACAATCAGATTGCGGAGCATATGATAGTCGAATTGTACTCCAAGTAATTTAAAAATAAATAGGAGCAAGTAATATGATCGAAATTGATATCCCCAGGATTGAGGTAGTAGAAAGCGAAGACCAGTCATATGCGAAGGTGGTCGTAGAACCCCTCGAAAAAGGCTTTGGTCTTACGATAGGAAACTGCCTGAGACGTATACTGCTGTCCGCTCTTCCCGGTGCAGCCGCACAGGGCATAAGGTTTTTAGACGGCTCGGTCAAGCACGAGTTTTCTCCCGTTGCAGGCGTCAAAGAGGACGTGACCGAGATTATCCTCAACTTAAAGACACTTGCTATAAAGACCAAGATAACCGACAAGGACTACGTAAAGGTCGTGCACCTCTATAAGGAAGGTCCCTGCGAAGTCAAGGCAAGCGATATAGAGCAGGACGCGGAAATAGAAATCATAAACGGCGACCAGCACATATGCACGGTTGACGCGGGCGGCAAGATAGATATGGAAATAACTATCGGCCGCGGCAGAGGCTACAAAGGCGCCGACCACACGAGAACCGAACTTATCGATTACATCCCCATCGACTCTATCTATACGCCTGTAAAGAAGGTAAACTACAGCGTTGAAAACACGCGCGTAGGTCAGAATACCGACTTTGACAAGCTTATATTGGAAGTTTGGACGAACGGCGCGTTCTCCGCAAAAGAGATAGTATCCCTTGCGGCGAAGATTATGCAGGACCACATCGGTCTGTTCGTTGACCTCTCCGATACCATAAGAGATATGGACATACTCGTAAAGAACGAGGACGACCGTCATCAGAAAATTCTTGCTATGGCGATAGAGGATATGGACTTATCCGTGCGTTCATACAACTGTCTGAAGCGCGCGAACATACACACGGTTGAAGATTTAACCAAGAAGACGGAAGACGAGATGCTGAAAGTAAGAAACCTCGGCAGAAAGTCGTTGGACGAAGTAATATTGAAGTTACAGTCTTACGGGCTCTCGCTTGCAAACAAGGAGGACTAATACAATGCCTGCAAAATTAGGAAGAACGGCTGAACAGAGAAACGCTATGTTAAGAAATCAGGCTTCGGAGCTTTTATGGTACGGCAAAATCGAAACGACCGCGGCCAAGGCAAAGGCTCTCCAGCCCTACGTTGAGAAGATAATAACCAAGGCAATGAGCGTCTACGATTTAAACGAAGAGAAAGTAGTTAAAAAGACCGACGCTAAGGGCAAGGAAGTTTCCGCGAAGGTAATAATGGACAGCCCCAAGAAGCTCGCAGTAAGAAGAGCGCTTATGGGTAAGCTCCGCGACCTTCAGGAGAAGAAGGAATTCACCGAGAAGAAGTCCGAGTACAAGGCAAGGACGAAGGATATACAGCATCCTCTTATGGAGAAGCTTTTCAACGAAATCGCTCCCAAGTACGCACAGCGCAAGGAAGAGGTAGGACAGGGCGGCGGATACACCCGTATCTATCTTCTTGGCGAGCGTCGCGGCGACGCGGCTGAAAAGGCTATTATCGAGCTCGTATAATTACTGTAACGAGTTTCTTAATTGCTTAATCATTAAAAAAATTAAAATAAAGCGGCGGATAGTTCCGCCGCTTTTTTCGTTGATTTTGCGCTGTGTGTAAAAAAATAAAATTTTGTGTCAATGTCTTTGACATATTAAAAATATATGATATAATATATACGGTCGGCAAAAATCAGTAAATTTGTTCAGTTGAAGTTTGTCGGCTATAAATCAATTAAAGGAGAAAATTAAGATGGCAGCTAAAAAAGGCGATTATTTCGGTCTTGGAAGACTTGTAAGCATCATTCTTGCAATCATTCCTTTCACCGCATGGTTACTCGGCATGATCACGAGATTCAGCGAAGGTAAGATAATTGCAGGTATCATCCGTATTTTCGGCGGTTGGATTGTCTGGATTATCGACCTCTTCTGCATGATCGTAAACGGAAGCATCTTGCGTTTGATTAATTGCTAATTAAAAGAGAAAAATGTCAGCCCGACTGTTTCGTCGGGCTGCTTTTTTATTTTCGACTAAACGTCATAAGAGCGCCGCTCCCCGCATATAAATAACAGCGGAAATAAATAAAGGAGCAAAATTATGTCATTTGATAAATGGTTTAACAAACAGGACAGATTAGTACAGGTACTACTTCTGCTTATTCCCTTCGTAGGTTGGGTGACCGAGCTTTTGGTTCGTCTGAGCGTCGCTCTCAACAAAAAGGACGCCGTAAGCATAATAGTTTTCGTACTGTTCTTGGCAGTAGGTTGGGGCTGGTTCCTCTGCCTTATCGACCTCGTATATTTGATTATAAAGGGTCACTTAATACTTGCGTAAGTAAAGTGCGGCGGTTTGAAAAACCGCCGTTTATATAAAACTTATACTTGCGTAAGTAAAGTGCGCGGCGGTTTTTCAAACCGCCGCGCATTTTTTATATATTACAGAGTTTTAAAACGTAGTTTATTATCAACGCGCACATACACAGGGCAAGCGCGGCGATAAGAAAGTATTTCAACGCTTTATTCTTGTAAGACCTCGATACCGCGTATATAAGTCCTACCGTCGGAAGTCCCAGAAAGAACAGCCTGTTGAAGCCGAAAGCCGCGTTAATATCGCCGCAAAGGAGCGCGGCGTGCGCCCTCGTCATACCGCAGAACGGACACTCTATGCCGAAAATGCGTCTCAACGGGCATTCTATAACCACCGCGTAGAGCAGGAATACGGCGGCAAACAGTAAGAGCCGCAGGTATTTTTTACGCAACAAAGAGGGGTCTTTAATCATTAAAGAATCATAAGAAGGTTGTTAAGGTTCTTTTCCTTTGCCTTCTTGTAGCACAGGAATATGTCGACTATCGACCATATACCGCAGGTAAGCCAGTTCAAAAGAAGCTTAGCTATGCCGAGTCCCGTGTCTCCGAGAACAAATCTGTCTACGCCGAAACCGCCGAGGAAGATTGAAAAGAGGAGGATATGTACGGGGTCGGTGTGCTTCATACTCATAACTTCCGCAAACTTGCTTGCAGGAGCTTCGGCGAGCTTACTCTTTAAGAACATAAGCTTTTCTTCGGGAACCTTGTCCTGAAAGAGTACGAGTATCTGCCTTATCTGGTCGGGCGTCATTTTCTGAGCGCCTGCGCTCTGTTCGGTTGCGGGAACTCCGTCGGCCGTAGGCTGAGATAAGTCGTTACCGCAGTTGGGACAGAACTTACCGCCGCCGATGGGAGAGCCGCATTTGGGACAGAATTTTGTTTCGTTTTCCATAATTTTTACTCCGTAAAAAAATTTATATTTTGATTATATCACCGTATATTCGTAATGTCAATATCAAAGCACCGCGCGGTCGTAAACTTTACCGTCAAGCGTCTTGAAGGTAAATACTCCGTTTTCGTACAGTATATATCCGCGGGTATTATTCGCGTCCTTAGGCAGAGAAACCGAACCGGGGTTGAGGTGCAGGTATCCCTCTTTTTCCACGGCGTTCAAAGGTTCGTGAGTGTGACCTGTTATATAGACGTCACCGCTTTTTAAAGGCGGTGTAAGGCGGTGCCCGTGGGAGAAGGTAAGCTTATATTTACCGTCGCAAATTTCTGCATAGTCGGAAGATATATTGAAGTCGAGCACCATCTGGTCGACTTCCGAATCGCAGTTGCCGCGGACGGCGAATATCTTATCGCGCAAGCCGTTCAGAAGGGCGTACACCTTGTCGGGCGTGTATCCGTCGGGCAGAGGGTTTCTCGGTCCGTGATATAATACGTCGCCTAAAAGGACGAGTTTGTCAGCCTGTTCTTTGTTAAAGCATTCGATAAGCTTTTCACAGTATGTAAATGAACCGTGTATATCCGATGCGATTAAGTATTTCATAAAATGAGTTCCTTGATTTTTTTTATAACGCCGAAGTCTGCATTGGAGGGTATTTCCTCGCCGACAAGTTTTTTTAACGGCGGGTATGCGTTGGCGGTGACGTAAGGGTGACCGCTTTTTTCGAGCATTTCCAAATCGTTCATATGGTCGCCGAACGCGGCGCATTCCTCGCGCTTTACGCCCAGATGCCGCATAAGCGCTTCGAGCGCTCTGCCCTTGTCGGCGCGGGCACAGCTTACGTCCAGCCAGTCGCGACCCGAAACCATAGTTCTCAAACCTTCGAGCTTGGGCGGCAAAACTTTACCGCCGTGTTCAGCCGCGGGAGCGTCGTCCCAAATAGAAACTTTAATTGCGCTCTTCCTGCCTACTATTTCGTCTAAGTTTTCGACTATCTCGTAGGACGAGTAAGACCTTTTGAAAATTTCCAGAAAGCGGGGATAGGTATCCTCGATATACGCGCAGTCTGCGCAGGAGATTACGGGGTAAAGCCCGTCCTCGTCGCGTACGGCTTCGAGTGCGCGGCGCACTCCGTCTGCGGGAGTGGGGTCGGAAAATATTATTTCGCCTTTATAATACACGAGACCGCCGTTCTCCGCGATAATTGCAATGCGGTCTAATACGGGCGCGAACAGCTCTTTGAGATTGGGAAGCTGTCTGCCGCTCGCGGGCGCGAAGGTCACGCCCATATCCGCAAGCTTTTCAATGAGCGGAAAGGTCTCCTCGGGTAATATTTTTGTGGGCGGAAGCAGGGTTCCGTCCAGGTCGGATGCAATCAGTTTAATCACGCATTTATATTACCACTTTAATTACCCGTTTGCAAGTTATTTATGTGAACTATACCAGAGGTGCTATAAGCTTAGCTATCGCCAAAGGCATACGGCTCTTCGAACGGTTGAATTTTCTGCATTGGTTAATACATCTTTCGAAGTCGGCGGACATTCTGTCGGCTAACTCTTTGCCCGCCCAAACGCCGCACTCGCGGTTGAGATAAAGCGAACGGAAGTCGAGGTTGTAACTGCCCAAAAGCGCCTCGTCGTCGCATATCACGCCCTTTAAGTGCATAAATCCCGGCGAATACTCGTAGATTTCCGCACCGCGCGTTACAAGCTTTTTGCAGTACGCTCGCGTTATGGAATAGGTCAGCTTTTTGTCGGGTATGCCGGGTATAATTATTTTGACCGCAACCTTGCGCCTGCAGGCAAAGGACAGCGCGTCGCAAAGCTTTTGCGAGACGCACAGATAGGGAGTAAAAACGTAAACCTTTTCTTCGGCGGAATAGATGGCTCTTGCAAGCATATCCTCGCATAAACTTCCTCTGCGTTCGGGACCGTCGGTCACGGGAAGAACAGAAAAATTACCCTCGCCTCCGCTTAGGGGAGGGGGAGTTTGCGAGAAGTCACAAAGAAATATGTGCGAATAAACTTTTGCAATCTGCCCGAAAAACAGTGCGCCGCCGTCCTTCCAGTAGCCGTGGGGAGAGGTAAGATTGGAGTACTCGTCGGCTATATTGACGCCGCCTAAAAAGACGGCTTTCCCGTCGAACGCCGCAATCTTTCGGTGGTCGCGGAAGTTCAACGTCGATACGGGCGCGGGTATGACCTTGTTGAAAATTTTGATTTCGGCACCCGCCGCTTTAAGCCTTTTGAAGTCCTTGGCCGGGACCCTTAAAGCGCTCCCAAGTCCGTCGTAAATAATCTTTACCTCGACTTTTCGGTTGAGAGCGGATAATAGCGAGCTATAAAGCCTGCTCCAAACTTTCCCCTTTGCTATAATGTAAAATTCGAGATATATACTTTTTTTTGCGGAGTTTGAAAACTCAATGAGCCGTTCTAAAAAAGCGCCGCCGTCGTCGAAATACTCGAAGCCGTCGAAGAACGCCTTATCGGGGAAGGGGTTGTCGGAACCTGCCTTGCGGCGGCTTGCCGAATAGAGAGCAAAGCTTACCGCGCCTACGACGGGCAGGAATATAATGACCGCCAGCCAGGCGCAGGCGAAGGCGTCGGGCACGTCTTTTAAAAGGGTCGCCGTCGCCGCCGCCGCGGATAAAATATAGGCTAAGCTTACCGCCGCGGCGGCGGGCAGGAGAGAGTGGATATAGACGCACAAAAAAATAATTGCGACGATAAGCGCCGCAATTACCGTTAAGCATATAAAAAACCGTGAAAACAAAAATTTCAAAAGGCGCATAGGGAATATGTACTGTGCGCCTTAAACTTACATAAGTTTTAAAACGGTCATCTTGCCCGTATGGGAGAAGGTCTCCGAACGGGTGGTTAAAATTTTGTTTAAGTCGAATTTGGAAATCTCTTCTTTTTCGAAGTTACTCAAATCTATCGCGCCGTGGACGAGCATATTTATCGCGGTTTCGATATAACCGTAACCGTCGCTCGCGCCGATGACTTTCAAGTTCTTTTCGAAGATAGGGGCGGTGTCCATAGATACGTTAGCCTTGCAGGTGCCGCCTATAACCATTACGCTGTCTTTTGCAAGTAAATCGGTGGTAACCGAAGGGGAGAGCTTACAGCAGGTGGTATATATCGCCGCGTCGCACATATTTCCGCTGGTCGCGTTTACTATATTCTCTACCAGGCTGTCGTCGGAGGGGAAGGTGAAATACGCGCCGCTCCTTTTAAGTCTCTCGACGTTTTTGGGGTTGTTGTCTATGACAATGGGAACGAGCTTATGGTATACCGCCATCTGCGTTAAGATAGTGCCGAAATATCCGCCGCCCATAATTGCTATTCTGTTGCCTGCGGCAAGATTTAGCTTATCGTAGATATTTTCTGCCAAAGCCACGTCTTCTATGCACATAGCAAGCATTTCGTCCATATCGTCGGGTATGGGCGAGACGTCGGTATACGAGCAGACTACGAAGTCGCGGCAGAAGCCGTCGAAGTCGCGGCAGACCACGCGGGTGGAGGTGCATTCGTCGCGCTTGCCCGTCTTGCAGGCGTAGCACTTTCCGCAGGCGCGTACGGCGTTGAGATACACCTTCGTGCCCTTCTTTATGCCGTAGCATTCGCCGCCCATCTCGGTAACGATGCCGATAGCAACCCTTCCTATAGTCTTGGGATAGGTGAGGCGCATTTCGCCGGTATAGCAAAGAGTGTCGAAGCTGGTAAGCATTACGCGCGTAATTCTTACCTTTACCTGACCCTCTTCGATCTTCTGTTCCTGTTGTTTTTGCTTTTCGAGCATCTTAGGCCCGTTAAGTACCCAATTATCCATACGACTGTATTATACGACTAAATTATATTTAAATCAACCGTTTGAAGTAAAAATATGTTTATCAACCCGAAAATCGGTTGACTTATTAAAACATTTTATTTATAATAATTTAGCATTTACAGAAAAACAGAGCGAGGTGAAATTATGAAGCCCGATATACATCCCGATTATCACGAAGTGACGGTAGTATGCGCGTGCGGCGCAACCTTCAAGACGGGTACCACGAAAAACGTCGAAACGCTTAAAGTGGATATCTGCAACAAGTGCCATCCTTTCTTTACCGGCAAGCAGAAGCTTGTCGATACGGGCGGCCGTGTTGATAAGTTCAAGAAAAGATACAACATCTAAACTAAAGTGCGGCTTGATAAATTATTTAAAGCCGCATTTGCTTTTTTGAAAGAATATGGCAGAGAAAGTAAAGAAGCGTAAAAGAATTTGCTCCACGGTGGGGGGTCAGGCAGTTATAGAAGGCGTAATGATGATGGGTAAAACCTCGTATTGCACCGCCGTCCGCGACCCCGAGGGAGAAATTCAGATAGAGAAAAAGAGAATAAAGCGTTCGTCTGCCGCAAGGCGCGCCGCCAAGATACCCTTCGTGAGAGGAGTGGTGAATATGGTCGGCTCGCTCGTGCGCGGCACGAAATCGCTTATGCGCGCGTCGGAAGTCTACGGCTCGGACGGAAACGAACCCGGACGCGTCGAAAAGTGGTTCAACGAAAAGCTTAAAACGAGTTTTATGCGTGTAATAACTATCCTCGGCGTGGTGCTGGGGATAATTATTGCCGTTGGTCTTTTTATGTGGTTGCCCCGCTATATCGTCAGATTACTCAACGACAAGGTATGGAGCGGTCTTTCCGGCTCGGTCTGGGAATACGTAATGCTGGGCGTAATCAAGCTCGTTATTTTCCTTTTATATCTCGCACTTATAATGATTTTAAAGGATATACGCAGACTTTATAAATACCACGGCGCGGAACACAAGACCATAAATTGCTATGAAAGGGGCTTGCCCCTTACGCCCGAAAACGTAATGGGCTGTTCGCGTATCCACGACAGATGCGGAACGTCGTTTCTGTTCATTGTCATAATCATAAACATTGCGGTATTAGGTGTGGTAAGCTGGGCGCTCAACGTCAATTCGGTTTCCATACCCAACGGCGCTTTAAGAACGCTTGCAAGCCTCGGAATAGAGATAGTTCTTCTCCCCGTGATAGCGGGAATATCTTACGAATTTTTAAAACTGTTCGCGCACATACACGGCTGGTTCGGCGTAATTTTCAAATGGCCGGGAATGCTGCTTCAAAAAGTGTTTACGACCAGAGAGCCCGATATCGAGATGGTGGAGGTGGCAATCGCCGCTTTCAACGCCGCTATGGAGATGGACGCCGACGCCGAAATGGAGGAGTCCGCGTTCGTAACCAGCGACCTTCTTCCCAAACTTCTCGGCGAAACCAAAAAGTCTTTTAAAAACGCGGGCATTGACGAGAGCGACGCGGAGTGGATATATTCCCTCGTTCTCGGCGTAAAGCGCAGTGAGCTTACTAAACAGATTATGGTCAAGCCCGACGAGGCGCGTAAGATTAACGAAATAGTAAAGGAGCGCTTGACGGGCAGACCGCTCTGGTACATTATAGGCGACGTCGAGTTCTACGACTGCAAGATAAAGGTGGACGAGCGTGCGCTCATTC
>CAYMUQ010000048.1:0-9407 GCA_964393805.1 uncultured Clostridia bacterium | reverse complement strand
TGTCTGTCGCGCGGCGTGCTTGCGGGATATCCCGTGACGGGCGTGCGCGCGGTGCTGTACGACGGAAGCTATCACGACGTAGACTCGTCGGAAATGGCGTTCAAGGCGGCCGCCGCCCTTGCCTTCCGCGAGGGTATGAAGAACGCTTCTCCCGTCCTTTTGGAGCCCGTCGTAAAATTAAAGACCGCCGTATCCGGCGAATACTTAGGCGCGGTTATGGGCGACGTATCCAAGCGCCGCGGCAGAATAATCGAGAGCGACACGGAAGGCAGCGTAACCACGGTGGTTGCCGAAGTTCCGCTTGCGGAGACGGCTAAGTACGCAACCGACCTTAGAAGTATGACGAGAGGTCAGGGAAAATTCTCCACGGAGTTTTTAAGATACGAGGAGCTTCCCCCCGCTCTTGCGGAAAAAGTCATTGCGGCGGCCGACAAAGAATAAAATATAACCAAAGAAGAGTGAACAATGATTAAAAATTCGACGCACCAACTGTTTTTCTACACCGTTTACTGTGTATTATCCGTCTTCGGTATTATCGGAAGTCTCGGATATTTTTCGGGTAAATTCAACGGCAATTTCTACGTCTATTACACTAATTTAAGTAACTATATATGTATGGGGACTACCTTTGCCGCGTTGGTGATGACTTACAAGAAAGCGCTGAAAAAAGAGGACGGTTATACGACCCTGCGTCCGATGTTCAAGTTCGCTTGTATGATAATGATTTTGGTAACCTTCTTGGTTTACAATATCCTTCTTGCCAAAGATTTGACCGCGGCGGAATATTTCCTCTCGCCCAATAATCTGATAATGCACCTTATACTTCCGCTTATGTATATCGCGGACTGGGTACTTTTCTACGAACACGGCAAGACCAAATGGTATTACCCTCTCGTAAGCGTAATAATGCCGCTTATCTACGTAATTTTTATCTTCATAAGGGCGGCTATAATAGGCAAGGGCACGGGCGCCCTCTTATATCCGTATTTCTTCCTCAACGCCGAAAAGCTCGGCGCGGGCGGCGTAAGCCTTTGGATATTTATCCTCATACTCGTATTCGTGGCTTTGGGATATGCGTTTTACGCGGGGGATCACTTCAGGCGCATTAAGGAATATTTTAAAAAGTCGGAAACCGAGCAGTAATTTATAAAAGCGAAGCGCGCCGCGTTCAAACGAACGCGGCGCGCTTTATTATTCTCATTAAATTAAAAGTAGGTTGCGACCTGCTCTTCGGGAGGAAGCGGTTCGCTTCTTTCCAGCGTTATCGCCGACAGCACGGGTCCTTGTTTTCTGTAAACCGCGCTGTACTCCATACCCACCTTGGCGGTAATAGTCAGCCAGTCCTTCGTGGCTATGCCCTGCAAAAGATTATTGGTCTTTACGGCAAAGCCGTCGTAGGCTATGTCCGCCTCACAGCAGGTCATAATAAATCTGCCCATTACGATACAGCCCGCGGGCACCTTTTTGGACACCGCCGCCATACCCTTGAACTTTACCGTCTTTCCGATATACTCCTGCGGCTTTTCCGAAAGGTCGCGATAAAAGAGAGCAAAGTCCTTGTCCGCTATCTCGATTACGGGCGCGTCCTTGTCGAAGGGCATAGGGTCCTCGATTTCGTCGAATACCGCCTTGCCGCCGATATATTCGTAGACTATGTCGGGTCTGCGCGATACGGCGCGTACTATCTTGTGGTATTCGTCCTGCGAGTACTCGCCCTTGAAACGGTTGAACACGACCATCTGCGTCATATTTATCTTGTCGAATACGAGCTGACGCATATTCTTGTTGTAATTTATAAAGGTCGCCGCGTCGAAGAAGGTCATCATCTGGTTTATGACCCAGCTCTCGGGCATTGCGTCGAAAAACTGTTGCAAAAGCCAGGTACCGTTGAACTCGACAACCACTCTCTGCGCACGGTTCTTTTTCGTAAGGTATTCGAGCGTTGCCTCGTTCAAGTCCTCGGCAGAGTTCAGGGTTTCTATCTTTACGCCCCTTACCTTAAAGCGCGAGGGGTCGTACTCCTCTTCGCCTTCCTCGCAGACGAGTAGCATCGTCCGCTCCCCGTTTTCCATACGGGGGTCTTCGAGGGTCTCCTGTATAAATTTAGTTTTACCCGAGTCCAGAAACCCGAGAAAAAGGTATACGTTTACGTCTTCCATATTATACGCCGAACAGTTCCTTGAGTTCTTCTTCGTCCAGTTTTGAGCCTATAACGCACAGTCTGCCCGTAAACTCCGCACTGCCCGTGCGTACGTTTACCTCGCCCGGTACGTAGTCGAAGTGTAGCCATTCGCCGTTTTCGCCCGCAACTATGCCCTTTGCACGCAGTACTATGCCGAACTGCGAGCCGTCCGCAAGCGCGGCAAGACAGTTTTCAAGACGCTCCTTAGTGAAGCTCTGCGACGTCTCAACGCCCCAGCTCGTAAACACTTCGTCCGCATCGTGTCCGTGGTGGTGATGGTGATGATGCTCCTCGCCGTGGTCGTGGTGACAGCAGTGGTGTTCCTCTTCGTCGTGGTCGTGGTGATGGTGGCAGTGGTGCTCTTCTTCCTCATCGCGGTGATGACAATGGTGCTCCTCTTCTTCGTCGTGGTCGTGGTGACAGCAATGTCCCTCTTCCTCGTCGTGATGGTGATGATGACAGCAGTGCTCTTCTTCGTCCTCATCGTGGTGGTGATGGTGACAATGACGTTCCTCTTCGCCCGCCAGCTTTTCAAGCTCCGACTGAAGGGTCGAGGAATGCTCCATCGCGTCCAGTATCTGCTTGCCGTCGAGAAGGTCCCACGCGGTGGTAACCACCGTCGCGCCCGCGTTGCGCTCGCGCACGAGCTTTACCGCGGTTGCAAGCTTTTCCGAAGACGCTACGTCAACGTGCGAAAAGACGATACACGCCGCGCTGTCTATCTGGTCGTTGAAGAACTCGCCGAAGTTCTTCATATAAATTTTGCACTTGTTTGCGTCGACTACGGCGGTCAGAGAATTTATTTGACAGCCGTCAATATCCGCTCTCTCTACGGCGCGGACTATATCCGAAAGCTTGCCCACGCCCGACGGCTCTATAAGTATTCTGTCGGGGTCGTACTCGGCTTTAACCTTTTTTAAAGCCTCGGCAAAGTCACCGACCAACGAACAGCAGATACAGCCCGAGTTAAGCTCGTTTACCTGTATTCCCGCCTCTTTCATAAAGCCGCCGTCAACGCCTATATCGCCGAATTCGTTTTCGATTAAAACCAGCTTCTCGCCCTTATAGGCTTCCTTTATAAGCTTCTTGATAAGGGTAGTTTTACCCGCTCCCAAAAAGCCCGAGAAAACGTCTATCTTTGTCATCTTGCACCTCTTAAAGTTATTCTACCTTATTTTATAAACATTTGCCCGACTTGTCAAACGGTTTGTGCGGCATTGAAAAACGCGCCCGCGCGGTGTGTATCCGCGCGGGCGCTATAAATCAACTAATATTTAAGCTTTCTGAACGAGCCGTCCTCTTTATGAACCATAATGTTGGCTTCCTGGTTGCCTGCAACCTTCTTGGCGTACTCTATCGCTTCCGCCTGCGTATTGAAAAGCTTTAAAGCCTTTTCGCTACCCGCCGCCTTGACCTGCCATTTGTTGTCGTCCTTACGCTTGGAGATATGGTAGGTCTTTGCCTTGGTTTCGCTCTTAGCCGCGGGCTTTGCTTCCTCTTTTTCGGCGCTGTCTTTGGCGGGGGCGGCTTTTTTTGCGGTATCTTTATTTTCCGCCTCTTCGGTCACGCCGTCCTCTTCTCGTTCCTTTGCCGCTTTCTTTTTACTGCTTATTATAATTACGCCTATCAATACAATACAGATAAGTATTACGATTATAGAGAGCCCCGCCCAACCCCAGGGGTTAAACCAGTCGGGCAATAAAAGTGCCGTCATTTTAATTCTCCTAAATGTTAGTTAAAGTGTTTTTATTATATCACGCGGACGCGGTTTGTCAAGTTTTAAAATCGCTTGCTAATGCCGAAGATAAGTGATATTATTTATTCGTTATGGAAGAAAACGAGCAGGCTACGGAAGAAGCTGACGAGCAGTTAAAGCCCAAAACCAAAAAGCAGAAATTTATTCAATTTGTAATATTCGCGGCTTTTTCGGTGTCGGCGGGAGTTATTCAGTTTTTGACCACCTCTACACTGTTCGACTGGACACACCTTCTGCCCTACTGGGCGGCGTTCGCGATAGGACTGACTTTGTCGGTAATATGGAATTTCACCTTTAACAGGAAATTCACTTTCAAGGCTTCGAGCAACGTGCCTATTGCGATGGTACTGGTGGTTTTATACAACCTGATAATCGTCGTGCCGTTATCTCTCGGCGGCGACGAACTGGCAAAACTTTGGGGCGACCCCTACGGTATGCTGGTTACCGCGCTTGCAATGCTTATTAACTTTATAACAGAATTTTTCTGGGATAAGTTTATAGTGTTTAACGACAGAGTTATAAACGCCATTGCCAAAAAGTTTTCCAAAAAGAAAAACGAGGTTGCGGCGAGCGAAGACGGTTCGGAAGAAGGTAATCCGGAAGATATTCAAAAATAAAATAAGGGGAACGACGAAAGCCGTTCCCCCGTTTTTTTGTTTAGCCGTTACATCCGCAACCGCTGTTGCAACCGCAACCCGAACGGGAATTGCCGTTACAGCCGCAGGAATTGCAACCGCAGCCCGAGCGCGAGTTGCCGTTACAGCCGCAGGAGTTGCAACCGCAACCCGAGCGGGAATTACCGTTACAGCCGCAGGAGTTGCAACCGCAGCCCGAGCGCGAGTTGCCGTTACAGCCACAGCTCGAACAGGAACTGCAACCGCCGTCGCTCTGAGTGCTGAAGCCGCATCCGCCGCTCCAACCGTTGTTCCAGTTGAACCAGTTGGAATTACAGCCGCAGCCCGAGCGGGTATTTCCGCAACCGCAGGAATTGCAACCACAGCCCGAGCGGGAGTTGCCGTTACAGCCACAGCCGTTGTTGCAACCGCAACCCGAGCGCGAGTTGCCGTTACAGCCGAAGAGAAATGATAACAGCCCGCAGCCGCAGTTGTTGTTGCAGCCGCAGGAATTACAGTTAAAACACATAGGTACTTTTTTCCTTAGCGTGAATTTGGCATAGCCATACAAAAGGCAAAGTTTTTCCGCCCCGCCTTTTATTTTATTGTATGCCTAAAAACGCAAAGGCGTTACAAAGCGAAAGCGGCGGCAACCGAGAGGTTGCCGCCGCCTGATAATTAGTGTTTAATTTTAACTCTATTCATTCACCGCCCTTGGCTTAAAAGCCTTAGAAATATCTCTTAAGCAATCCCGCGAAGCCTGCGCCGTGTCTAGCCTCGTCCTTCGCCATCTCGTGAACGGTGTCGTGGATAGCGTCGTAGCCTAATTGCTTAGCCTTCTTTGCAATTGCAAGCTTGCCCTCGCAAGCGCCCGCTTCAGCCGCCGCGCGAAGCTCTAAGTTCTTCTTGGTGGAGTTGGTTACGACCTCGCCCAAAAGCTCTGCAAACTTGGAAGCGTGCTCTGCTTCTTCGTAAGCGTAACGCTTGAACGCCTCGGCAATCTCGGGATAGCCCTCTCTCTCGGCAACTCTCGCCATTGCAAGATACATACCGACTTCCGTGCATTCGCCGTTGAAGTTGGCACGCAGTCCGTCCATAACTTCCTTGTCCTCAACCACGCCTTCGCCCACGCGGTGCTCGCAAGCGTAAGCCGCTTTCTCCTCTACGGGTACGAAGGTCTTAGCCTTGCATACGGGGCATACGTCTACGTCATCGGCAACTATCTCGCCGCATACGGTACATCTTTTCATAAAATATAATCTCCTTAAAAATTTTTATTTTTACGGCTTATAAACCGTGCTTTATCCCGCGCATATTGTAGCACAATAAATTCAAGATTTCAATCACTTTTCGAAAATAATTTTTTCGAGTTCGCCGAAACTTTCGACGAACGTTTTTGCGCCCGCCTTTTCAAGCTGAGCGCGGCTTCTGTACCCCCAAAGCACCGAGGCGCAGTCCACTCCCGCGTTCTTTGCAACGCATATATCGGTCTCGCCGTCGCCGACGAAAAGACACTCTCTTTTAGCTACGCCGCTCAACTCTATCGCCCTTAAAACCGTGGCGGGGTCGGGCTTCAACGCCGCCCCCTCGCACTGTCCCTGCACGAAAAAGAAATCGTACTTTTTAAAAAACTTTTGGTACACGTTGAGCGTAGCTTTGTGCGGTTTGTTGGTTATTATACCGACCTTTACTCCGCTTTCTTTAAGTTTTGTCAGAAGTCCGTCCTCGCCCTCGAAAATCTCGGAGCGGTCGTTGTCGCACTCGGCGAATTTTTCGGCGTAGTACGCGTGAACTTTCTTCACCTCTTCCTCGGGAAGATTTCCGCAGGCGCGTTTGACGAGCATATACGCGCCGTCTCCAACGAACGCCTTTACTTCGTCCCCGTTTACTTCGGGCAAGCCGAAATTTTTTAAAGCCGCGTTTAATACGGACTTTATGTCGGGCACGGTGTCGAGTATGGTGCCGTCAAGGTCGAACAAAACGAGCTTGTACATAAAAATTACATTTTTTCGGGTACGCCAATACCCAAAAGACCGAGCGCGTTTTTAAGCGTTTGCAGAGTTGCGCGGGTGAGCGCAAGACGGAAGCCCTTTGCCCCGTCCTCGGCGGTGAGAATTTTGCAGTCGAAATAGAACTTGTTGAACTTCTGCGCAAGCTCCACCGCAAAACGCGCAATTACGCTCGGCTCGTACTTTTCAGCCGCTTCATTTACCGCGTCGGGGAAGTCAGCGAGAGTTTTGATAACCTCGTATTCCTGCGGCAAAAGATTGATCTTATTTCCGAAAGTAAAGTCCGCGCCCGCCGCCTTGGTAAGCACCGAGTTTGCACGCGCACAGGTGTACTGGCAGTAAACGCCCGTCTCGCCCTCGAAGGATAAAACCTTGTCGTAAGAGAAAACGATATCTTTGATTTTGTTGTTGTACAGCGCGCCGAATATTACCGAGCCTACGCCCACCTTTTCGGCAATCTCCTCTTTATTTTCAAGGTCGGCGTTCTTCTCGTTGATGACCGCGTACGCCTTTTCGACGCACTTTTCTATGACGTCTTCCAGCCATACGACTTTGCCCTTTCTCGTGGACATCGCGCCGTCCTCCAAGGAGACCATACCGTACGCGACGTGAACCATATCCTTAGCCCAGTCGTTGCCCATAAGGTCAAGCACCTTGAATATCTGCTTGAAATGCAAATTCTGCTGATATGCAACGACGTAGAGGCACTTATAAAAATCGTAGGTATTCTTACGGTAATACGCCGCCGCCAAATCGCGGGTTGCGTACAGCGACGCGCCGTCCGAACGGAGTATCAGGCACGGCGGCATACCGTACTTTTCGAGGTCGACAATCTTTGCCCCCTCGCTCTCGACGAGCAGATTTTTTTCGCGCAGCTCGTCGATAACGGGCTGCATTTTGTCGATGTAAAAACGCTCGCCGTTGTAGCTGTCGAACTTTACGCCCAACCGCTTATATATCTTGTTTACGTAAGCCAAAGTGAGCGACTTGAACCATTCGAAAATTTCGTTCGCCTCTCTATCCCCGCTCTCGATAAGACGGAAGTACTCGCGCGCCTCCGCCTCCATCTCTTCGGTAGCCTCGTTATTGAAGCGCACGTATAAATCGTTGACGGCGTGTATGCCGCCCTTTTCGACTTCCTCTTTATTGCCCCAGTGCTTGTACGCGCAGATAAGCTTTCCGAACTGCGTGCCGTAGTCGCCGAGGTGGTTTATACCCACGACGTTATAGCCGAGGAAGTTATAAATCTTGTACAGCGCACCGCCTAAAACCGTGGTGGATAAATGCCCTATATGGAAGGGCTTTGCAATATTTACGGACGAGTAATCAATGCACACCGTCTTGCCCGCACCTATTTCCGAACTGCCGTACGACGCGCCCTTTTTCTCAATCTCGTTCAAGGTCTCGACCGCGAGCGCGGACTTATCTATCTTGAAATTGAGATAACCGTTCAGCGCCGAAACCTCGGATATTACCGCGTCGGGCGCAATAGCCGAAGCAAGCTCCGAAGCAATGACCGCGGGGGACTTCCTCAAAACTTTCGCGAACTTGAAGCAGGGCAACGCGTAGTCGCCCATATTGGTGTCGGGGGGCACGGCTATATCGCCCTGTAAGCTTTCGGACGAAACCCCCTCTATTACGATTTTCGATGCAATGTATTTCCTGTAATCCATAAGTAGGAATATTTTACCATAAGTTGAGAGCAATGGCAAACAAAAGGCTTGATTAAATGCGCAATTTATTGTATAATACCATTACGATTTTATGAGGTCACAACTATGAAATTAGGTGTCGTAGGACTGCCCAACGTAGGCAAGTCAACTCTGTTTAACGCAATAACGCACGCAGGCGCGGAAGCGGCAAACTACCCCTTCTGCACGATAGAGCCCAACGTGGGCGTGGTAGCCGTTCCCGACGAAAGACTGGACAAGCTTGCCGCGCTTTACGACAGCAAAAAGGTAACGCCGGCAATAGTAGAATTCGTGGACATAGCGGGACTTGTAAAGGGCGCGTCACGCGGCGAGGGTTTAGGCAACAAGTTCTTATCGCACATCAGAGAGTGCGACGCCATAGTACACGTCGTGCGCTGTTTCGAGGACGCTAACGTCACCCACGTCAACAACCGCGTCGACCCCGTGTCAGACATCGAAACCATTACTCTCGAACTTATACTCGCCGACATAGAGGCGGTAAACAAGCGCGAGGACAGAATACGCAATACCGCAAAGGGCGGCGCGAACAAGGAAGCGGCGGCGGAATACGCAGTACTCGAAAGGCTTGAAAAGTTCTTGTCCGAGGAAAAGCCTGCGCGTCTCTTCGAGTGCGACGACAGCGAAAAACCCTTCCTGGACAATCTGTTCCTTTTAACCGCTAAGCCCGTAATCTACGCCGCGAACATTTCGGAGTTCGATATGGGCAAGGACGAGGACGAAATATCCCTCGTAGTGCAGGTAAAAGATTACGCCAAAAAAGAGGGCAGTGAGGTTATGGTAATCTGCGCGAAGACCGAGGAAGAACTCTCGCAGATGGAGCCCGAAGAGAGCCAGATATTTTTAGAGGAACTCGGACTTTCGGAGAGCGGGCTCAACCGTCTGATTAAAAAGAGCTACTCTCTGTTGGGACTTATATCCTATCTTACCGCGGGCGAAAAAGAAACGCGCGCTTGGACCATTAAAAACGGCACCAAAGCTCCGCAGGCGGCTGGCGTTATCCACACCGATTTCGAAAAGGGCTTTATCCGCGCCGAGGTCGTGGACTATATGACCCTTCTCGACTGCGGCGGGCTTGTCGGAGCGAGAGAAAAGGGCAAGGTCAGAAGCGAGGGCAAAGAATACGTCGTTAAGGAC
>CAYMUQ010000047.1:0-9653 GCA_964393805.1 uncultured Clostridia bacterium | reverse complement strand
GGGTTGCGATTGCAACCCGCGCCTTCCAAATTTTCTAAACTATTTATTCCTTTTCTTTCTAAGCATCTGTTTTATGGACGTGTGATGCTCCTCACCCTCCAAAAGCCTGAAAAGATTTCTGTTGTGAGCGCCCCAGGTTAAAACGTTAAGTCCGAACAAGAGCATAAACGTAATAACTACGTACACGTTGGTTATGACGTCGTAGTAACGGATTATGAATATGACGGCTTGCCAAATGGTAAACCCTGCCACGCCGAGAAGCGAGCCCATCGAGCCCCATTCCGTGAAATAAACGTACACGAACAACAGGAAAAACAACAGAAGTCCGGGGAAAGCATACCACCATCTTTCGCAGGCTACGGCCGCCCATAAAAGACCTATCGTAGTTGAGATACCCTTGCCGCCCTTGAACTTATGGAATACGGGAAATATGTGTCCCACCACCGCGAAAAAGGCGTAGAAATAGCGTATGAAGTCGCCGACTATAACCTTCGTTCCCGAAAAATAGTAATCACGGAATACGAAGTAGCCGACGAGCATAGGAATAACGCCCTTCAACGCATCGCAGAAAAAGTTTAAAAGACCGAATTTAAGTCCGAGTTTTCTGGATATATTCATCGCGCCTGGATTGCCGTCTTTACCGAGGTCTGCGTGATGATTTCTCGCGATGAGCTTGGCAAAATGGAAGCAGCCCATAAGATAGCTTATAAGCGCTCCCAACAAAAGCCAATACCATCCGCGGGATATATCAAACTCTTTCATTTGTCCTCTTTCCTCTCTCTCGTCAGAATGCGTATGGGCGTTCCCGAAAAGTCAAAAGCTTTGCGTATTGCGTTTTCGAGAAAACGCTCGTAGGAAAAGTGCATTAAATCGCAGGAGTTTACGAACAGCGCGAACGTCGGAGGCGCAACCGAAACCTGCGAGGAGTAATAAACTTTAAGTCTTCTTCCGTTGTAGGAGGGCGGCTCGTTTGCGCGTACCGTATCCGATATAAGGTCGTTGAGCGTACCCGTGGACACCCTTAAATGCGCGTTTGCATAGACCTCGTCCACCGCCTTCATTATCTTTTCGACGCGCTGTCCCGTCTTTGCCGAAACGTAAACGGACTTGAAATAGTCCATAAATTTCAAATCTTCTTTTAATTTCTTTTCGAATACGTTTATAGTGTTGGTGTCCTTTTCGATAAGGTCCCACTTATTCATTACCACGACCGACGGTTTGCCCTGCTCGTGAACGTAGCCTATGATTTTGGTGTCCTGTTCGGTAAGACCTTCGGCGCTGTCAACTATCAAAAGACAGACGTCGGCGCGGCGCACGGCGTCGAACGCACGCATTACCGAGTAATACTCGATATCCTCTTCGACTTTCGATTTCTTGCGTATTCCCGCAGTGTCGATTATAGTATAATTTCTGCCGTCGTAGGTGAACTTGCTGTCTATCGCGTCGCGCGTAGTTCCCGCTATATCGGTAACTATCGAACGCTCGAAGCCCAAAATGCGGTTTACCATACTGCTCTTGCCGGCGTTCGGCTTGCCGACAACCGCAATTTTGAGACTGTCGTCCTCTTCGCCCGGGAACTTTTCGAAATAGCTTACCGCCTCGTCCAGCACGTCGCCAATGCCCTTACCGTGCTCTGCGGACACGGGAAAAGGCTCTCCAAGACCCAGAGAGTAAAACTCGAAAACCTTTTCCTCGGAGTACTCGTCAACCTTGTTTACGACTAAAATTACGGGCTTTTTACTGCGGCGTAACATATCCGCGACGTCATAATCGGAGGTCGTAAGCCCTTCTCTGGCGTCGACGATGAATAAAATGACGAGTGCGGTCTCTATTGCAACCTCCGCCTGTCTTTTAATCTCGCGCCACATAATATCTTCGCTTTTAAGCTCTATTCCGCCAGTATCGACGAGAGAAAAGAGCTTACCGCGCCATTCGGCGTCGGCGTAAAGCCTGTCGCGCGTAACGCCCGGAGTATCCTCGGTTATTGAAATTTTTCTGCCGACAACCTTATTAAAGAAGGTTGATTTACCTACGTTGGGTCTGCCGACTATTGCAACTAAGGGATTGGACATAATTTTACCTTAAAAAAATTATAAACCAACCGCGAAAAAAAGTAAAGCGGTTTACGCTTTAAGATACGTAAACCGCCCGTGATAACTATTTGTTTATTAAAAGAAACCTATTCCGAAGAGACCGAGTATGCCGAGCACGAGGAATATGAAATAGAGTATTCTCCACGTTTTGCTCTTAAACTTTACGTAGTCCCAAGCCGCAAGCCAAACGGTCACGAACAGCGAAATCATCGAAATGAGGCTGCATATACCTTTTACTCTTTCACCCCAACCAATTCTGACGTCGATTTTAGCCAGAAGCCATAAAATGAACGCTATCAAGCCTGCAATCGCAGAAAGAACCAAGCCGATAAATGCGAGAACTTTTACTGTTGAATAATGACTTTCCGACGTGGTGGTACTTCTTTTTGCCATAGTTTTAACTCCTTTTATAAATAAATTTCGGCAATATTATAGCAAAAGCTAAAAAAATTTGCAACAGATTTATTCAAAATCAAGCGGCATATCCAGCTTTTTCAGAACCTTAATAAAGTATTCGGGCAAATTCGCCGAAAAACTCATTTTTTCGCCCGTCGACGGATGCGAAAACTCTAATCTATACGCGTGAAGAAGCTGACCGTCGAGTTTAAACTCCCGCGTTTTTCTGCCGTAAACGTCGTCTCCCACCACGGGATGATTGAGATATTTTGCGTGAACGCGTATCTGATGTGTTCTGCCCGTCTGCAACGAAAACTTACAGAGCGTGTAACCCTTAGAGCGCGCAAGAACTTTATAATCGGTTACGGCGAGTTTGCCCTTGTCGGGCGAAACGACCGCCATTTTGACCCTGTCCGAGGGACTTCTTCCTATGTAGGTTGTCACGGTGCCCTCGTCGTCTTTCAGATTTCCTTCCAGAAGCGCGATATAAGTCCTATGGCAGGATTTTTCGGAAATCTGCTCCGCAAGATTGACGTGCGCCGCATCGTTTTTGGCAACGACGAGCAGTCCCGACGTGTTTTTATCTATTCTGTGAACTATACCAGGTCTTATTACGCCGCCTATTCCGCTTAAACTTTTAAGTCTGAACAGAAGCGCGTTTACGAGTGTTCCGTCCTCGTTGCCGTTCCCGGCGTGAACGGTCAGTCCCTGCGGTTTGTTGACCACCGCGATATCGTCATCTTCGTAGACGATTTCAATCGGAATATCCTCGGGTTTTACGCCGCTGGGCTTGGGGTCGGGTAAATTGACCGTAATTAAATCTCCCGCTTCAATCGGACGGGACGGCTTTGATATTTTACCGTTTACGGTAACTTGTCCGTCGTCAAAGAGTTTTTTAACCGCAGAGCGCGTCAAGCCGTCAAGTCTTGAACACACCGCAACGTCGGCTCTGTTTTCAACTGTTTCCGCCGTAAAGGTTTCAGTTCTCATCGCCGTCTTCCACGTCTGCGCCTTCCTGCCCGTCCGTATTATGCTGAGAAAATTCGTCGGGTACGGGGTCTAACTCCTGCGGGGGCTGTTCCACCTCTTTGGGCGCGGTATCGTTATCGGTATTATTAAGCTCTTTAGCCCACGCCTTAGCCTTTTTCGTAAGCGGCAGTACCGCCCATTCGTTTAAAAACAGCACGTCGATAAGGGCGAGTATTACTCCGAATACTATCCAGAAATCCGCAAAATTACAACAGGCTTCGCTGAAAAGCATATTTACCCAGACGAAATCGCGGACGTAGCCGAACGCAAGTCTGTCGATAAGATTGCCTAAAGCACCTGCCGAAATCATCGCAATCGCAAGTTTCAAAATTACGAAGCGTTCGGGCAGAATAAGAAAAACGAATATCATTGCCGCGAGCATTAAAAAGGTTAAAATTATGAAGAAAACTCTACCCCATTCAGTGTTCGACAAAAACGAAAAAGCGGCGCCGAAATTTTTCTGACCGCTTTCAACCCAGATAAGCTTGGGTATGACGGTAAAATTCCAGCCGTCCTTTACCTCGCAATACTTCAAAACGAGGTCTACGGTTAAAAGCACGGCAAACACGGCAATCATTATTGCCGCTATTTTTCCGAAACGCACTTTGATTTTTATCCGTCTTTTTTTATCTGCCATAGATTTATTATAACACAACGCTATTTATAATAAAAGCGATTTAAAGCAATTTTTCTTGAAGCCGTGCGGTGTTATGACAGAAAAGCGGCGGCGCGCCGTCTGGCGCGCCGCCGCTTAAAGTTTACTGTTTTAAAAAGCCTAAGCTTATGAGTATTGCCTTATCTACCCTGGACATCGTTCCCTCGGGAAGCTCTCCTATACGCTCTTTTAAACGGCGTTTGTCGAGGGTGCGAATCTGTTCCAATAAAATTACCGAATCCTTCGCAAGCCCGAAATTACCGACGGGGAGCTCTATATGGGTAGGCAGCTTCGCCTTGTTTAGTTTGCTGGTTACAGCCGCCGCGATTATCGTAGGGGAATACTTATTGCCGACGTCGTTCTGCACGACAAGCACGGGACGCACTCCCCCCTGTTCGCTGCCCACAACGGGTGACAGGTCGGCATAGTACAGTTCGCCGCGTTTAATATCCATCGTAAACCTCTCTTACCGTCTTTTAATTACGGGCAGGCTATATTATATTATACGCCCGCCGCAACTTAAATTGTTGACGGACGGGCGCTTTTTTATACCGCGATTGTTATTAAAAAATAGTGGGGATTTGAAGCATCGGGCAAAGTCCGCATACGGCGCATATACGGTACGCGTAGTAGCCCAACAAAACGACAAGGAAAGTAATACCCGCGATTTTACCGAGCTTATTGCCCTTGACGAACGAAAAGCCGAGTAATAGCGCCGCTGCAATTATCGAGACGTAGCCGTCCGCAAGCGAAGCGGTGTCGAAAGGCGCACCCGCCGCACCCGTTGAAACAAAGCCGAGACCCGCAACGAACAGAAGGTTTGCAATGTTACTGCCGATTATGTTACCCGTCGCAAGACCCATATCGCCCTTTCTTGCCGCCGAAACCGAAGTTACGAGTTCGGGCAATGAGGTTCCGAACGCCACTACCGTTAACGCAACTATACCTGTAGGAATGCCTATTAAGTCTTTTGCGATAAACGTCGCGCCCTCTACCACGAGTTCGGCGCCGCCTACTACCATTGCAAGTCCCACTATTGTTATTACGACTAAAAACCAGACCTTGGTTTTCAAATCTTCATACTTTGCGGAAACCTTTTCTTTAAAGCCGACAGGCTGTGCGGGAGCGAACGTCGCAGTTGCGGAGATTGCCTCCTCATCCAAAAGCGCGGGTTTCGTGCGCTTTGCCATAATTATGGTATAAGTCATAAAGGCGGCATACAGCGCAATGAGTATCAGTCCGTCGTACCAGGCGAAACCGTTACCCCAGTCACCAAGGAAAATAAAAAGCAAACTTATTATAATAAGGAAAGGAATTTCAATATATCTGGAACTCTTTTCGACGGGCAGTTTAGTTATCAGTGCCGAGATGCCGAGTATGAGAAGAATGTTCATCATATTGCTTCCGAGCACGTTGCCCATTATAACCTGAGCACCCGACGAATCTCCCGTAGCCGCCTTTATGCCGCCGATTATGGAGACCGCCGCCTCGGGTGCCGAGGTACCCAACGCCACTACCGTAAGACCTATTATGAAGGTCGATACGTGCAGTTTTTTGGCTATGCCCGACGCGCCGTCAACGAAGAAATCGGCGCCCTTTACGAGCAGGACGAAGCCGACAAGCAGTAACACTACCCACAATATTGCCTTAAATACCATTGAACACCTCTTATATAGTTTATCCCCTTTTCCAAAAAGAAAAGACCTCTAACTTAAATTTCTTTAAGTTAAAAGTCTTGTTACCGAAAAAGCGGTGTCAAATCCCGAGCGGTTACGCTGTGATGACGAGATTTGCCTTAAACTACTCCCTTTCAACGATAATAATATAGCACTCGCCAATTACGCTGTCAAGCGATTAGACGAGATTTACTTGGTCTGAGTTTTTCTTACTTTTGTATGCTTTTAACGGCTACGGGTAAAGCGTTCGTCAAATGCGCCGCAACTACCTGACCGTCGCCGAGTTCTTTCGAACAGATTTCGGCGGATACACCCAAAACATACTGCGAGCAAACCGCCGCGTCGAAGAGGCTTAATCCCCTTGCCGCATTGCCGCATATAAGCCCCGACAGAAGGTCGCCGCTACCCGCCTTTGCAAGCGCCGCGCTACCTCTTACGGTCAACATCGATTTCTTGCCGTCCGACGTTACCGAAACGTGATTTTTGAGGTGTACTGTTACATTATATTCCGCGGCAAAGTTTTGTGCAACGGTGACGGGGTCAGCTAAAATTTCTTCCTTGGTCTTGCCCGTAAGTTTAGCCATTTCGGCAATATGCGGAGTTATGAGTACCTTTGCCTTACTGTCCTTTAATACGTTTTTACCGAACTTTGCAATACTGTTAAGTCCGTCGGCGTCTATTATGAGCTTGCCCTTATAGCCTGTAAGAAGAGCGCAGACCTTCTCGTACGTCTGTTCGTTGCAACCCAGACCCATTCCTATTACGATTGCGGAAGCGTCCAATGCGGGCTGGTCGGAATAAACGCACTGAGGATAGGAAACAGCCATATTGTATTTAAGCTGTTCGGGTACTACCGCTACGGTATATCCGCATCCCGACCTTAAAGCCGCCGAAACCGCGAGTACCGCCGCGCCGGGGAAGTTTTCGCTTCCCGCCACTATGCAAGCCCTGCCGTAGTCGCCTTTGTTGGTGTTGCGCTTGCGGGGCTTATAATATTGCGCGATATCGCTATCTTCCGCCGCGTGCAGACTTTTAGCGTCTGCAACTACTCCTATATCTTTTATAACGACTTTACCGCAGTAATTGAAACCTTCGCCCAAGACGCTACCGAGCTTGGGATATCCGAGAGCTATCGTTAAGTCGGCTTTTACCGCCGCGCCCATAACGGAGCCGTCGTTTCCGTTCAGACCGCTGGGAAGGTCTGCGGAGATTACGTAAGCTTTACTTGCGTTTATCTTTTTGACTACCGTAAGATACTCGCCGTCAAGGTTGCGGTTAAGTCCCGTACCGAAAACGCAATCGAGTATAAGCTTGCCGCCGATTGTCTTGACGTACTTGCCGTTATATTTTCTCATTTCGCGCTTGCACGCGGTAGTCAGGTTTCCCGACAGAAGATACACGGATACGCCTATTCCGCGCTTTAAAAGCTCGCACGCGGCGACGAAACCGTCTCCGCCGTTATTGCCTGTGCCGCACACGATAAGCACTTCGTTTATGCCTTTCTGCACTGCAACCGCCTGTACTTCGTCGGCGATGGCGCGTCCCGCCCTCTTCATAAGTACTTCCGCAGGTAAACCGAAGTTTACCGTGTTTTTGTCTGCCTCGCGGTTCTGCGAGCTGTTTAAATAGATTTGCATTTTAACCTCAAACTCATTTCAGCACTGCTGATTTTTTTTATTTGTCCGTTTACGCCGCAAACGAGATTTCCCGCCTCGTCGACGTCATACGCGACAGCCGTAAAAGTTTCTCCGTTACTTTCGAGCGTTACTTCCTGCCCGAACCAGTCTATGTACGCCTTGTAATCTTCGACCGTGTAATCGCTTTCTAAGTTCTTTATGAGCATATTCTGAACCTTTTTAAGGTTCAGTTTCTTGCCCGTCTGTTCGCTCATCGAAGTTGCGATATCCTTTATTTCCTCGGATAACGCGTTGTTTACGTTCAATCCTATACCTACGATAGAGGTACAGTTTCCGCCCGAACACAGCCTGTTTTCGATTAGAGTTCCGCATATTTTTTTGCCGCCGACCAACACGTCGTTTGCCCATTTGATTTTCGGTTTTAGGCCGAAATGCTCGACGGTGCGGCAGACCGCCACGCAAGAATTTATCATTATCGAAAAAGTCTTCGAATAGTCGAAGCTTTCGTATTTTTTTGCCTTGGAAAGATACAGTCCGCCCTCTTCGGAATAAAAGCTTCTGCCCTTAGTTCCCTTTCCGCCCGACTGCTTTTTCGCAATAACTATCGCGTCGTCAAGGTTCAGTTTTTTACAAAACTCGTTGGTGCTCTCGATCTCGTCTAATTCAATTATCTCCGTACTCATCAATACGCCCGCACGCCGCTTTCACCACGTCGTAATCGTATCCCTTTGCGACGAGATAGCGGCAACCTTTATATATATTCTCTCTGCTTTTTTCTTTTCCACGCAAGTATTTCAAAAGAAGATTATAAATCTTCTCTTCGTCGTCCTCGTATCCTTCGAGCGCTAAGCTTACGGTCTGTCTGTCCACACCGCGTTTTAAAAGCTCGTTTTCAATGGCGCGCTTACTCTTGTTTGAAACGCTCTCTATATACTGACGGCAATAGTCGGCGTCGTCGACGTAGCCGTAATATTTAAGCCTTTCCAAGACGTGCTCTATAACCGCGTCTACGTAGCCCTTTTTGGTCAGAAAAAGGCGCATTTCCTTTTCGGTTTTGGGCTTTAGCGTCAGGTGGGTCATCGCCTTGTCTATCGCCTCCGCCTTTTCGGTTTCGAGCTGGATTTTATCGAGTTCTGCTTTATCAATCGCCATACCCGCTTTAAGACGGTATTTTACCGCAACTTCCAACTTGATACCGCAATAAAACCTGCCGTCTATAAATATACTGCAACGGGTTTTGTCCTTGACTTGCGGTTCAATAGAAGTAATTATTGACATAGCAAGGTGTATTTTATCATTGAAAAAGTGTTTTGTCAATCAATTGACTTTATTAAGGCTCGGATATATAATAGTGAAAAACAATTTTTGTTAAGGAATTTTTATGGCTAACGAAATAAATTGGAGTGAATTGGGCTTCGGTTACGTAAGAACGCCCTACCGCTACACCGCCGACTTCAAGGACGGCAAATGGAGCGAAGGAAAACTTACCGAAGATGATAAAATAGTCATTTCCGAATGCGCGGGAGTACTGCAATACGCGCAGACGGCGTTCGAGGGGCTTAAAGCGTACACCACCAAGGACGGAAAAATCGTTACATTCCGCCCCGACCTGAACGCCGAGAGAATGAACCAGTCGGCATTAAGGCTCGAAATGCCCGCCCTGCCCGAAGAGCTCGACGAGGCCCGCGAGGAGGACATCGTCATCCACAACGGCTACGGCCCCAAGGAGATCTTAGTGCGTGACGGCAAGGTGTGCGGCGTGGTGTTCAAGCGCTGCACCCGCGTATTTGACGACGCGCACCGCTTCGCCCCCCAGTATGACGAGAACGACACCATTACGGTGGAGGCGGATCATGTGCTGCTGAGCGTTGGCCAGAGCATCACCTGGGGCGAGCTGCTGTCCGGTACGAAGGTGGAGTTCAACCCCAACGGCACCGCCAAGGCCGATCCGCTTACATACCAGACTGCCGAGCCGGATATCTTCGTGGGCGGCGACGTGTACACCGGGCCGCGCTTTGCCATCGACGCCATTGCCGCCGGCAAGGAGGCCGCGATCTCCATCCACCGTTTCGTGCAGCCCGGCCAGAGCCTGGTTTACGGCCGCGACCGCCGCGAATATCATGCCTTTGACAAGGACAAACTCGTTATCGGCCTTGACTTCGACAAA
>CAYMUQ010000046.1:0-9745 GCA_964393805.1 uncultured Clostridia bacterium | reverse complement strand
GTGTACGGCAAGGGCAGTATGTACACCAAGATGCCCGGCTATCATTCGGACAAGCTAAACGGGTTGAAGTGCTTCTATACTATGATGATGGGACACCCCGGCAAGAAGCTTCTATTTATGGGTCAGGACTTCGCGCAGATAAACGAGTGGTACTATAAAGTCAGCCTCGACTGGCACCTTGCGGACGACCCCGGTCACCGCTCGGTAATGGAGTGCTACCGCGCACTGTTACATCTCTATAAAGAGAGACCAATACTTCACAACGACACCAACGCCGCTTCGTTCGAGTGGATAGAGAGCGGAGACGTACAGCGCTCGATTTTCGCGTTCATAAGGCGCAACCCCTGGAACTATAACGACGGACTTATATTCGTATGCAATATGACGCCGATGACCTACGAAAACTACGGCGTGGGCGTACCCGTCGCGGGCACTTATAAGAGGATATTCTCTACCGTCTACGAAGAGGGGGAGATGAAGATAAAGGCGGAAAAGGCGCTCTGCAACGGCAGACCTTACAAGTGCAGTTTTACCCTCAAACCCTACGAGGCGATAATTTTCGAGATACCGTTTACCAAGAGTACGGAAGACGAAGAAAAGAAAAAGACTGCGGAGTTGAACCGCGTCAAAAAGGCGCATAAGGAAGCGAAGAGCGATTTATCTCACGTGCCCGAGGTTAAAGTTCCCGAAAAGCTGGCGGAAAAGAAGCCCGCACAAAAAGCGGTTGCCGCGAAAAAGCCGACTGCTAAAAAGACGGCTAAATAAATTATGAAATAAAATATATGCGGGCGGCGCAAATTTTTGCGCCGCCCGTATTAAATTGTATTGACCTTGCGGATACTACGTGGTATAATTCCTATAATAAAGGTAGGGAATATTATGACCGTTCGACAGTTACAGGACGAAATAATCAGATTTAAACGCGAGACCGACACCTGCATATTGGCTCACAGCTATATGTCGCAGGATATATGCGAGGTTGCCGACTTCGTGGGGGACAGCTACGCGCTGTCTTTAAAGGCGAAGTCCGCGCCCCAGAAAAACGTTATAATGTGCGGAGTGCGCTTTATGGCGGAGACCTGCAAGATGCTCTCTCCGCAAAAGAGGGTCATTCTTTCCAACCCTTCGGCGGGCTGTCCTATGGCGGAACAGATGGACAAGGAAGTTATCACAGAGGTCAAGAAAATGTTCCCCGACTACGCGGTGGTGGCGTATATCAACACGACGGCAGAGCTTAAAACGGTTGCCGACGTCTGCGTCACAAGCTCCTGCGCGGTCAAGGTGTGCAGGTCAATTCCGCAGAAGAATATTCTGTTCATACCCGACATAAACCTCGGAAGCTACGTCAAAGAGCAAGTGCCCGAAAAGAATTTCAAGCTTTTATCGGGCGGTTGTCCTACCCACGCGAAGATAGAGGAGAGCGACGTGCTTGCCGCAAAAAAGGCGCACCCCGAAGCGCTTTTACTGGTGCATCCCGAATGCCGCCCCGAGGTGGTAAAGTACGCAGACTTCGTCGGTTCGACCTCGGGTATTTGCGACTTTGCAAAAAGCTCGGATAAAAAACAGTTTATCATAGGTACGGAAAATTCGATAGTCGAGCATTTACAGTTCGACTGTCCCGACAAAAAATTCTATCCGCTGTCGAAGGATTTAATCTGCCATAATATGAAGGCGACCACGCTTGCCGACGTCTACGGCTGTCTTACGGGCGAAGCGGGAGAGGAGATAATTTTAAGCGACGAGCTTATATCTTCCGCCGTAAAGTGTATCGACAAAATGATAGAGTACAGCGCATAAGGAGTAAAAATGTATATTACGACTAAGGGCAGAAACGCCTTAAAGGTTATGCTCGATTTGGCTCAGCATAACGACGGTACCAACATCTCGCTCAGCGACATATCCGAGCGCGTAAAGGAAAGTCAGAAATATCTCGAGACGACGGTTGCGGCGCTCTCTGCGGCAAACCTTATAATTTCGGCGCGCGGCAAGAGCGGCGGATACCGTCTTGCAAGAAAGCCCGAAGAGTACAGCGTGGCGGAGATAATCTGCGCGGCGGAGGGGTCACTATTGCCCGTGTCCTGTCTGGACGACGCCAACCCCTGTGAGAACGCGTGCAACTGCCGCTCGTTGCCGCTTTGGAGAGAGTTGGACGAGGTCATTATGAACTTTTTAAGGAGCAAAAAACTCTCCGATTTGTTAAATTAAATTTTAAAACTCACTTATTCCTATTGACAAGGTAGGAATTATTTATTATAATCAAACCATACTAATTTACAGGTTAAAAAATGAAGACGGTTTACTTGGACAATGCGGCGACGACCGCCGTTTGCGACGAAGCGATAGAAGCAATGCTTCCCTACTATAAAGAGGTGTACGGAAACCCGTCGTCTCTGCATACGGTAGGGCAGATAGCAAAGGAAAAATTAGACGAGGCGCGCGCGCAGATTGCGTCGCTTATAGGCGCGGAAGCGGGTGAGATTTACTTCACCTCGGGCGGAAGCGAAGCGGACAACCAGGCGATACGCTCGGCGGCTTTAATTGGTGCGAACAAGGGTAAAAAGCATATAATATCCACCGCGTTCGAACACCACGCGGTTTTGCACACTCTCAAAAAGCTCGAGGGCGAGGGCTTCGAGGTTACCTATCTTCCCGTACACGAAAACGGACTTGTTAGCGCGGACGAAGTGGAGGCGGCAATCCGTCCCGACACCGCGCTGGTAACGATTATGTACGCCAACAACGAGGTCGGCACTATTCAGCCGATACGCGAAATAGGCGCGGTATGCAGAGCAAAAAAGGTATATTTCCACACCGACGCGGTGCAGGCGGTCGGGCATATTCCCGTAAACGTAGCCGAGGACAATATAGATATGCTGTCGATGTCGGCTCATAAGTTCCACGGACCGAAAGGCGTAGGCGTTCTGTACTGCCGCAAGGGCGTGCCTTTAAAGACCTTTATCGAGGGCGGCGCACAGGAAAAGGGCAGACGCGCGGGTACCGAAAACTTAGCGGGCGCGTGCGGTGCGGCGGCGGCTCTGAAGGTCGCGGTTAAAAATCTCGATAACAATATGAAAAAGGAGGCGGCTTTAAGGGACAAGCTTATAGAGGGTCTTTTAAAAGTACCGCACTCAAAACTGAACGGCGACAATACGCACCGTCTGCCGAACAACGTCAATATCTGTTTCGAGGGCATAGAGGGCGAGAGCCTTTTACTTCTTCTCGACGCAAAGGGCATATGCGCGTCGTCGGGTTCGGCGTGTACTTCGGGCTCACTGGACCCCTCGCACGTCCTGCTCGCTCTGGGACTTCCCCACGAGGTGGCTCACGGCTCGCTCAGACTTTCGCTGTCGGAGTACAACACCGAAGAGGAGATTGATTACGTTATAAACGAAGTTCCCAAGGTGGTTGAATATTTAAGAGATATTTCGCCCGTCTGGGAAGAACTGCAAAAGGGCGAAAGACCCCATTTGATTTAAGGAGAAAAATATGGCTTTATATTCTGAAAAGGTAATGGACCATTTCACAAATCCGCGCAACGTCGGAAAGCTTGACGACGCCGACGGAATAGGCGAGGTCGGCAACGCTAAATGCGGCGACATAATGAAGATATATATAAAGGTCAACGACGGCATAATAACCGACGTCAAGTTCAACACGTTCGGTTGCGGAAGCGCGATTGCGTCGTCGTCGATGGCTACCGAAATGATTAAGGGCAAGCCCATAACGCAGGCGTTGGAGCTTACCAACAAGGCGGTTGCCGAGGCGCTCGACGGTCTGCCCGCACACAAGCTTCACTGCTCGGTTCTCGCCGAGGAAGCTATCCGCGCGGCAATAAAGGACTACTACGACAAGAACGGCATAGAGTACGACGAAGCGCAGTTCCCCGCACCTCACGAGGAAGAGTAAGTGCCTAAAATTCTGAGCGATTGCGAGCGCATAGAGCGCAGTATAATAACCAAGTTCCGAAAGCCGATATGGACGCGTTTTCTTCAAGCGGTAAGACAGTATAACCTAATCGAAGAGGGCGACAAAATCGCCGTATGCGTTTCGGGCGGCAAGGACTCGATGTTGCTTGCAAAATGTGTGCAGGAGCTTAAACGCCACTCGGATATTCATTTCGACGCGGAATATATAGTTATGAACCCCGGTTACGACGAAGAAAACCTCAATGTAATCGAGGCTAATCTCGAAAGATTGGAGATACCCGCGAAGATTTATAAATCCGACGTTTTCGAGGTCAACGACCTGATAGGTGGCGAGCACCCCTGTTATCTGTGCGCGCGCCAGAGACGCGGTTTTCTCTACGCAAGAGCCGAGGAGCTCGGCTGTAACAAGATAGCGCTCGGTCACCATATGTCCGACGTCATAGAGACGACGCTGATGGCTATGATGTTCGGCGGTCAGATACAGGGTATGATGCCCAAAATCAGAAGCACCAACTTCAACGGTATGGAGCTTATAAGACCTTTATACTGCGTACTGGAAGACGACGTAGTTCACTGGAAGGAATACAACGACCTTAAATTTATAGCCTGCGCCTGCAAGCTCACCAAAAACCTCTCGCAGGAGCAACAGGGAGCTTCCTCGCGGCAGGAGATAAAGGAGATGATAAAGTCCTTCCGAAAGCGCAATCCCGACGTCGACGCAAGCCTTTTCAAGTCGTTACATAACGTACAGCTCGAGACCCTGCCCGCGTTCAAGTACAAGGGCGAAACCTTCGGCTTCAACGACAAATATAAAGGAATTGAAATAAAGAAAAAATAGATTATCCGCGCGGCGCGCTTCTTTTGAAGTGCGCCGCGCTTTTATTAAATAAATTTAATAATTGTAATTTACAAATCAAATAATCGGGAGTATAATAAATACCGTAATGATTTATCACGGCTTAATACCGCGTCAGGGGGGAATATGAAGAAATTAAACGCATTACTTGCATTACTGCTTGCGGGCGCAATGACGCTCGGCGTCGGCTTGACCGGCTGTAACAAAAAGGACGGCGGCACCCAAAACGAGGGAAGCGGCTCGGACGATACCGGAAACAGCTCGGATGATACGGGAAACGGCTCGGATGATACCGGAAACGGCTCCGACGACAACCAGACCGTGTCGGAAGAATTTAACTACAGCGCCGCAAACTATGAGAGCGCGGCGTTTGAGTGGAACGACTCTAATGCAAAAAACGCAACAGTGGAATACAAGGATGCGGGTACGGCGGACTCGAATTACGTTCGGGTAGATTTACCGCTTATCCGTCAGATAGATACCACCCAAGCGAGGGTTGACGTTCTCGGATTGCAGGGCGGCAGGAGCTACGACTTTAAGGTAACCTCTTCGTCCGGTTCGCTATTGACCGCGACTAACGTCAGGGTAAATGCCTACGACAGGTCGGGCTACGCGCACTTTAAATATACCTCGGGCGTAGGCGCATACAACGACGACGGCTCTTTAAAGAATAACGCGCTCGTAATCTACGTCAGCGAGGCAAACAAAAACGATATTACCGATTACTGCTACGTAAACGGAGTAAAGACGGATATTACGCAGTATCTCTGGAAGAAAGACGGCGTCACGCAGAAGAGCATAGGCTATCTTCTTAACAACAGGGCGTATTCAAGCAATGCAGACCGAGAGAACTACGGCATACAGAAGCTGTCCGCAATCTATTCGGGAGTGGCGGTCAGAATACTCGACGAGGTAACCGCAACCCGCGACGGCAAGGGCTATTATTCTATAGAAGGACTTACCAACTATGCGAAAAGCGGTGAGAAAAATCCCGAAACGGGCGAGCAGTACAAAAAGGGCGTATCCGTTCCCAACGGCGGTACGGTCGGCGACAACGGCGGTATGGTAAGAATTATGAACGCCAAGAACCTCACGATAGAAGGTATCGGCGAAGAGGCTATGATACACGGCTGGGGTATACATTTCATATCCAACGACAACCTTCACAAGTATTCGGGCGCGGGCAAGAGCTTCGAGGTAAGGAATATAACCTTCTACGAATATCCCGAGGACGCGATAGGTATGGAGGGCACGCAGGGACTTAAAGTCGACGCAAGCGGCAGTATCACCTCGGGCGCGAGCAGTGATACGGCGGAGATAATTTCTTCGGTTGAAAGATGCTGGATACATAACAACACTTTCCTTCCCGGTCACTGCGAAAATCCCGCCGAGAGCGACAAGGCGGAGGGCGACGGTAGCTGCGACTTCAAGCGCGGACAGTACTTTACCTGTTCGTACAACTGGTTCGAATACTGTCACAAGACCAACCTCGTCGGCTCTTCCGACGCTTCCCAGCAGTACAACCTGACTTACCACCACAACGTATGGTACCAGTGCGGCTCGCGTATACCTTTGACGAGACAGGCGAACGTTCACTTCTATAACAATTACGTCTGGGGTGACACGACCGAAAAAACTACGCCCTACGAATGGATATCAAAGCCTGCTCCCAGCTACATACACTCGCTTCGCGCGACCTGCTACATATTCAGCGAAGCCAACTACTACGACGGCTGTAAGAACGTCGTGGACGGTACGGGCGGCGTCGCAAAGGGCTGGAAAAACGTCTACTTCTCCTGCTACGGCGGCTCGATAGTAACCGAGGCTTCTTCCCGCGTTCAGAAGGTTGAAAACAACTGCTGCTATACTTTCGGAAAGATAGATTATTCGTCGTTCGATACCGACCCCGCTCTGTTCTATTACGACACGGGCTTTAAACAGAGCAAATGTTATCTTACCGATGCGGTAACCGCAAGGGTAGAGTGTCTGACGTATTCGGGAGTTTTAAAGCACAAATACGAAAAGAGCGGTTACGATATGACGGAAGAGAGACCCGACACGGCGGTCACCCTCGGTTCCGACGCACTGACCGTGGATTTGTCCAAGGCTACTTTGGGCGGAACGGTCAGCGGAGTAAAATTTATAAACGCCAAGAACAATTCGGGCGCCGCCAAGGGTAAGGGACTTTTAGCGGTATTTACACTGACCGAGAGAGCGGATATAACGCTGTCGGGAGGAACTACCGGCGATGCGGCGATAGAGCTTTTAAACGTCAACGGCAAGGTAATCGCTAACAAAATAACTTCGTTTACCGGCACGTTAGAGGCGGGTACTTATATGATAACCGCGGGACAGAAGGAAAAGGACGGCTCCATAACCGCGCTCTCCTTTAAGAGCGGAATAACCGACGCGGAGAGAGTACAGAACGTAATAAATTACGTAAACGATATCGGCGATATAACGCTCACCGCAGATTGCGCCGAAAGGATACAGTTTGCGCAGTCCGCGTACAACGCGCTGTCGGAAAGCTTAAAGGCGCAGGTAACCAATTCGGGCGTGCTTGCAAGCGCGGTAAATAATTACAACGCACTCGCCGCGGCTAAGGTCATAGACTTAATCGACGCGATAGGTACGGTGAACGCCGACAGCGGAGTGAAGATTTCGGCGGCGATGACGGCGTACGGCAATCTTACCGTTTCCCAGCAGGCGTTGGTTACGAACTATCAGACGCTGTTAAATGCACAGCTAAACTACTCGCAGTTCGAGGTGCAGGGCGTACAGAACGCAATAGACAGCCTTGCGGCGGCTTCGTCGGCAACTACCGAGGACGAGGTACAGGAACTTCTCGAAAAGTATCTTACGGTCAAGAATATGTACGAAGATCTGGACGAGGAGAAGAAACCCGAAGTTACGGGCTACGACAAGGTGACGAACGGAATAAAGAGCCTGGAAGGCGCGGTTAAGGTATACGATACGATAGCGCTTATCGACGCGTTGCCTGCGGCGGGTTCCGTAACAAAGGAAAACAGCGCACAGATAAAGGCGGCGCGTGCGGCGTACAATTCGCTCGATAATACGCAGAAGGCAGGCGTGACCAATCTTGCAAAACTGACTGCGGCGGAGGAAGCTTTAAAAGAGCTTATAGGCGAAGTAGCAGTCGTAATTTTCGCGGATAGCGACACGCTCGCGGCAGGCGGAGTGAGCCTGA
This sequence comes from uncultured Clostridia bacterium, assembly GCA_964393805.1. Lineage (GTDB taxonomy): Bacteria > Bacillota > Clostridia > Christensenellales > Borkfalkiaceae > Coproplasma. Next base: position 1,755 of record CAYMUQ010000046.1, on the reverse strand, counting down.
CGGGTGACAAAAAGAACTACAAGGATATGAGTTTCGAGTACGACGGTAAGACTTACGACAAAGCTCTCAAATTGGAGGACAAAACCGAAGTAACCATAGTCCTTACCGAGAAGAGCGTAGTTACCATAAAGCTCAGCGGAAGCGGAAAGGCTATAAACTACGACGGTAAGAACAAGGCTTCGTCGGGCTCCGACGGTACGCTGACTTTGACGCTGGAAGCGGGTACGCATACGATAACCAAAAACAACCCTACAGAAATTCTCTATATGGAGATTGTTGCCGCGTAAAGCACGATATGGACGAACAATTCAGACAAGAATTAATAAAGAGACTTGATGACGGAACGCCGCTCAATCAGGACGAATTACTGGAAATACTTCTGGAAAACGCTTACGGCGGAAAAGATATGTCCGAAATTTCAAAACGGCTTATGGAAATATTTCCGGGCGTCCGCGCAATACTTGCCGCCGACTACGAAGAGTTAGTGGCGGCAGGAGCGCCCGAAGCGGTAGCCTGCTACTTAAAGACGCTCGCAAGAAATATTGAGGTTGACGCCGACGCGGTGTTTGTAAGAAACACCGACGATTGTTTCTCGCTTATAGAAGAGAGACTTAAAGGTAAGGACGTCGAGTTCGTAGAGCTGTATCTTCTGAGCAAGGGTTATAAGCTTACCGACGTTTTGTCGTTTACGTCAAACTTTGCGGACTCGGTAAACGTATCCGTCAACGAGGTACTGTCGGCGTTATCCGCCCGTAGCGTCTACGGCGTGTACCTTGCCCACAACCACGTAAATTGTTCGGTTGTGCCATCGTCTGTCGACGACAAAGTCACGAAGAAGATTTCCGATGCGTGCAGACTGTGCGGTATTAAGTTTTTCGACCACTGCATAATAAATTCGGCGGGTGAAACCTTCAGTTATAAAAAAAGCGGCAGAATGCCGCAGGTCATAAGTAAAGGCTCGGTTTAACCGAGCCTTTTTAATTTAGTTTTTATTCTTCGAAATATCCCTTATATTTTATCTTCAAACTGCTTTTCGGGAACAGTATCTCGAAAAGGTCGGTAAAATAATCGTCGGTCATACTGGCTATATAGTCGCAGACTATATCGTCGGGCGTCTCCGCTGCGTACGGCCTTTCGTGGCGGTAGTGGTACTTTGAAATATAATCTATATGGTGCTTAAAGACGAAAGAGGAGGGGTTGTTTTCTTTTAAATCCTTCAAAAGCTTTTCGTACAGCTTTTGCATCATAGGCTTTATGAACTTGTCCGCTATCTCCTTTTCGCGGCTATTGCCGTACACAAGCGCGTAGTTGTCGCGCTTGATTTTCTGTAACTCCGCGAAATGTTCGGCGTCGAGCTTTATATAATTTTTACCGTAGCTGTTTTCGATGATATTGACCATAAGGTTGTTTATCATCTGCGCGTTGAAATTGCCCAGACTGCTCTCTTTGAAGTCGCTCTCGGATATGAGTTTGGCGCGTTCGGCGTCCTGTCTGTCCTTGCCTATATAGGCGATTATATCCGAAATTCGTACGACGCAACCCTCCAAGGTTGAGGGCACGAGCTTTTTGACCGCGCTCTTGTCGAGATAGCAGTTTTCTATGAGGGCGTCGAACAATTCGAAAGTATTTAAAGGCGCGGGTTCGTACCGTTCAAGTTCCAGCTCGCCGTCGTGGGAGGCTATGCCCGAAAGGGTCTGCAAAGATACGTTCATCGGAAATATGCGGTCAAGCACGCGCACCGAGTGTACGTTGTGC
>CAYMUQ010000045.1:0-9871 GCA_964393805.1 uncultured Clostridia bacterium | reverse complement strand
TCAGCTTCCCAAGCTGATTACGGCGGGTCCGACTCCCGTCGCCTGCTCCAAAGAAAAACGCGGTATCCATTGAAGGGTATCGCGTTTTTTAATACAGAGACGGCGGAGCGAAATTAAATTCGGTCGTTGTATTGACAAGTTTGCAATTTATGATATAATTTATTTGTATAATGCCGTTTAATAGGTATAGAAGGACGTTTTAGTGAAAAAGAAGAGGAAAGACCCGAGACAACTGAATAAAGCCTCTGTCATAAGATTGTTAATCTTCGTGCTTGTGGTTGCCTTGATTGAAATTGCCGCAGGTATTTTCGTCTATACTCAGTTTGCTAAAAAGACCTACGTCAGAGAATACGAATCTTATCAACTGCAATGTGACGAGCTCTCCGCAGACCTTTATGAAAATAAGAAAGATATTTTGACCGAAATCGAGTCCAATGACGCGGCTCTCGCGGAGGTAGTGGATTATCTCAATAATAACGGCAAATTCGATTATTATTTGATATTCGCCGAAAACCAGAGCGGTAAAATTCTTTATAAAGGCGATTTGCTTACCGGCGGAGATAATTTAAAAAACGATTATAATCTATCGTATGAAAAATACAGTCTCTACGAAAAAGGCGGAGAGGTATATTTTTATTCGCCTTCGAAAATAGGCGATACAGTCTATCGTATTGGTACTTTCAAGAACTTTACGCAAAACCGCAAAAATATTACGAACTTGCTCGGAAACGTTCTGGCGACTTTAATTGTTGCGGGCGTCACCGTTGTGGCGGCTTTTGTAGCTTACGCTTTTATTTGCGGTAACCGTCCTAAACTGCGTGGTTTTAAATACCGTCTTACGCTTGACGCCGGTACAGGTAAAATAACCAGCTCCAACGCCGCGTTTAAAAAGGAGTTTTTCTCGGTTTCCGAAATAAAGGCTCCCGAAACGTTGGACAAAAAGAGTATAAACCTGCTCTCGCTCAGCGCAACCGAAGGAGAAAAAATCATTGCGTTAAGGTTGGATTCTATCGGCGGGCAGACCAAGGTTTTTGCCGACGACGTGGCAAACGCCGATATGTTTGTATCCACTTCGGGAGAGAGTGAGGTGGGTGAGGACGGAAGGTCGACTGCTTCTTTATCCAAGCTGTTCGAAAGCTTTGTCGCAAAGGGTAAGAGAACGCTTGTAGGTATATTGTTTATTACTAAGCTCGAGCAGATAAAAACGCTTTTCGGCAAGCAGATGGCTACGGACGTTCAGCGTTTGATTTTGAAAAAGGCGCGTGAAAAGTTCACTTACGCTTTCGATATAGATTTTGGGTACATCGGAATAGCATTTCCCGACGGAAAAAAGCTTGACAATATTTTGACCGATTTGGAGGATATACACCGCTATATTTCAACGCCCATAAAGATGGGTGAAAACCTGTTTACACTGGAGATAAAGTCAGGCTTTGCATTGTGCGACTCGAATATGTCGGAATTGACCTTCGAATACGGTTACAAGGCAGCCGAGGCGGCGCGTCAGCGCGCTATTGATACGGGCGTTGCGGATTATCTCGTTTACAATGAGGCTCAGAGAAAACTCTACGATAAGTATTTTATTACATTCGATATAAAGCAGATGCTTGCCGAGGGTGCGTTTGAAATGGAATACCAGCCTCAATATAATATTAAGGAAGAGAGAATAGAGGGATTTGAGGCGCTTTTCCGCGTCAAGAAGAGTTGGAACGTAAACGTCGATACCTTCTCGTTCATAACCTATGCGGAGCGAACCGGTGCGATGGTTCAGCTCGGTGACTTTATTTTCGACACGGGTATGCAGTTTGCCAAAAAGCTCGAAGGCAAGAACGTCAGCGTTTCTTTGAACGTCTCGCCCGTACAGCTTATGCAGGCGGGCTTTACCGAGAATTTCCTGAAAATTTATAAAAAATACGACTTGAAGCCAGGATCTATCTGTGTAGAGATAACCGAAAGCTTCCTAATGACGAACTTTACCGAAACACTGAAAAAGCTCGCAATACTTAATTCAAACGGTATTGACGTGCATCTCGACGATTTCGGAACCGAATATTCGTCCCTTTTGTATATAAAAAAGCTACCGATTACGACTATTAAAATAGATAAGGAATTCGTCAAGGACGTACTAGTCAGCAAAGAGAGTCAGGCAATTATAAAGTTTATTACCAACATTGCAAAGCTTCTCAACCGTACGACGATATGCGAAGGCGTCGAAACTCCGCAGGAATACGATATGCTGAACTATCTCGGTTGCGATACCATACAGGGTTGGGTAATCGGAAAATCAATGAAGCCTGAAGCGGCTTTGGAGATAGTGGATACGTTCGACTATAAAAAAGTCGTTTCCGCATTCAATGACGGAAAATAAAATGATAAACTCGCGCAAAATGCGTTAAAGGAGTAAGCGATATGTTGTTTTCGCTGTTAAAACCTCATACTCAAACCAATCTATCCAATGCGGTAAGCATTCTTATCATAGTGCTTGTCTTTGTTGCGTTTTGCGTAGCTATACCGTTTCTTATTTTAGGAATTAAGCGTGACCGCAACAGACTAATAGCCGAAAAGTACAGGATTAAAGAGCTTGACAGAAACGGCTTTGAAGAAATGTTGCGTCATAAGTACTCCATAGCAACCGAAAGTACGCATTTCTCCGTAATGCTTTTAAGCGTTGATGGCGTGACGGATATGAAAATATCTCTCGGTGAGCGTCAGGTCAAAAAAATTATGCAGACGCTGAGAGAGAGAATCGTACGCGTTATCCCGCACGGCTCCAAAATTTGTAGTTTCGACGACGAGAGCCTCGCTATCTATATCGAAGAAGAGATGGACAACAAGGGACTTACCAACGTATGTATTGTCTCAATTTCGGAGTGCAATAAACCCGTAACGCTGTTGACCCGCGCGAAACTCAACGTCAACGTAAACGTCGGTATAGTATCAAATAACGATTTCAGCCCCGACGCGACGACGTTTTTACAGAACCTCGCCATAGCTTTGACGACAGCAAAGAAGGAGGGGCTCAACAAGTTTGCAATTTACTCCGAAGAGCTTGCGGAGACCCAGACTGAGGAATACAAGAAATATCAGGAGATAAAGGAAGCGATAAGCGGACATCAGTTTACGCTCTATTATCAGCCCATTTGCGACGTTGCTACGGGTAAGACAATAGCGTACGAATCTCTCGTAAGATGGGAGCATCCAACGCTGGGCGTTTTGACGCCGTTTAAGTTCCTTCCCATAATGGAACAGACGGGCGATATAAACTGGATAGGCGGTTGGGCGTTTGAACAGATGCTTGCAATGCAGACCAAGCACTATAAAAATAATCCTCAGGATTCGGAGCTTATTTTTACGCTCAATCTTTCTCCTAAGCAGCTTATGTATCCTCATCTTGCCGAGGAGTTCAGAAAGATTTACAAGCGCTTCAAAATACCTGCAAAAAATATCTGTATGGAAATCGTCGAGTTCTCTATGTTTGATAAAGTGCCCGAGGTTTCGTCAAACATATTAAAACTTACCCAGATGGGCTTCAAGATCGCAGTCGACGATTTCGGACTTGAGATGTCATCGCTTAAAATGCTTGAAGACTTGCAGTTCGACTGGGTTAAGCTTGATAGGAAGTTTATAGAACAGGCTCAGGACGACTTCCTTATCGGAGGCGTAGTGGAGACTTTGGTCGGCTTTGCAGAGCGCAAAAATTTCGCAATTGTAGCCGAAGGTGTGGAAGACGAAGTCATTTTAGACTATATCAAAGGCTTGAAAATCGGTTACGGACAGGGGTATTATTACGGTAAACCTCAGGCTCCGTCTGAATATAATTTATAAATTAATAGGGGCGCCAGCTCAAAAAATTGTCAATTTTGGCGTGAAATTACCGTTTTTTTGATAATAAAACTAAAATTATTAAAAAATTTCACATTTCATATTGACAAAACTTATATTTTATATTAGAATACTTAATGTACTAAATAAATTGTAAAAAGCAAACTGTCCGAAAGGGCAGGACGCAAAGCTTAAGAACCTAAAAAACGGGGTAAACCGTTTAATGGTTGTCAGTTGCCAAGGCTGTGCCCGTTATATTAAGGGTGGAGTTTTGGTTTTTTTGCTATTTTAAGGGGTTTTGTATCGGTTTAAGACAGGTAAGGGTGGAATAGCGTGAAGTGGACTAAAAGGTTAAAATGGATAAGATTATCCAAATTCATTATTCCTATCGCGCTGGCGATAACGCTCTTGTTTGCCGGCTTTACTGTTTATGCCAATAAGGCGGAAAATTTCGTTGTCAGAATAAATAATTCCAGCGACGTAAATTTATCGCTCACGCTCAACCGTGACCTTACCGAACAGACTTCTATGCTGTCGGTTCCTCTGTACGATACGACAACCAAGACGCCGTACAGATATATTGACGCCACGTACGAGCCTGATAAATCTCTTCTATATAATAGAAATCATTATATAAGAAATCTTCCGAACGATATAGCCAAGCAGGATGGAATACATCCCGTATTTATGTCGGAGAACATACTCGCGTTCTATTCTTTCAGTTTCTGGTTGGTAAACAACTCGAGACGCGCGGTTGACGTCGGCATCAGACTTAAAATAGACGAAATCACCCACGGGTCGAGCAGTGCTACAGTCAATATGAGCGATGCGGTGCGCGTAATGTTCATTGAAGGCGAGCCGATGCTTTCGGACGAGACGTACAGGGTCTATAAAAAAGCAGACAGAACGTACGACGACACCGAGGGCGGCAGAAAGAAGGCGGAAGAGGACAGAGAGAAGCTTTCGCAAATCAAATACGGAAACACTACCGACTTTAAGAGCGATATGTGTATTTTCGAAAGGCTCGGAGTGCTCGGTTTAAGTCAGTTCCCTTCGGGAGCTTCCCAGAGATTTACAGTAGTTATTTGGCTTGAAGGAAACGACCCGGAGTGTACAAACACTATCCGAAAAGACAGTTTAAAAATGTCGCTTGATTTCTTCGAAAGCGACGTGTAATATATTAAGGCTTTTATTAAGGGGCAAAACCCCGTATCTAAATTAAAATAAATTAAAGATAAAGGAGAAATAGAAATGAAAGCAACAAAGAAAATAGTCGGAGCGGCTTGTGCATTAGTTGCGGCTGTAGCGCTTTCCGCAGGATCGACTTTTGCATGGTTCTCTTCGAACGAAAAGGTTGAAGTAACCGGTATGAGATTGCAGGCGGTAGTACCCGACGCGCTCTTCATAAAGGAAGGCGTAGTTACCAACGTAGCAAGCATTACCGAAACTTCTCTTGATTTTGCCGATACTGCCGAGACCAAGCTTAATCCCGCAACCATTGCGGAATCTGCGACGGAAGGTACTTTCGAAGTAAAATCTGCGGCTACTTATACGACGAACCCTACCGGCGGCTCTGCGGGTGTAGCTGCAACCTACGACGTTCACGGAACTTTCGACAATACCTCGACGGCGTTTACTGCGGCAACAGATAAGGTTCCCGCCGATTACGCAACTCTGTACGCTATGTCTCTTGCGCGTATCAACAATAAGAACGGCGCTGAATTGCAGGCAGAAGTGGTATTTACGTTTGATAACGCAGACGGCGACAATACTTACAAATTCGTACGTTGCGGTTTCCTTACTAAGGAAAAGGGCACGGATACGGTAGCAGAGTTTGTTACAATTGCAAACGAAGAGGCTGCAAACGTCTGTGCTTATGATACAACCGATAAGACTGTAACCTTTAGTTATAAAGGCACTAATGCTGTTATGAAGAAATTTGACGGAAATACGGCATATGCTGTTCAGTTTGTCGTGTGGTTCGACGGTCCCGATACCGATTGCTTCGTTAACAACGCTTTGACCACGCACAATATAACCGTTTCAATTACTTACAGCTTAGAAGATCCTACGACATAATAAAGATTAAAAGAGAGGAAAATAGAAATGAAAGCATCAAAGAAAATAGTCGGAGCGGCGTGTGCGCTTATTGCGGCGGCAGCGCTTTCCGCAGGTTCAACCTTTGCATGGTTCTCATCGAACGAGAAAGTTGAAGTAACTGGTATGAGATTGCAGGCGGTAGTACCCGACGCACTCTTCATAAAGGAAGGTATAGTTACCAGCGTGGCGGCAATTACCGAAACGTCTTTGAATTATGCCGACAGCGAAACGACTAAACTTAATCCCGCGGTTGTTGAGGCAAACGAGGGTGGTGAAAGCACTGAGTGGGCTGTTAAGTATGCAGAGACCTATAAAACCAATCCTACCGGCGGTACGCCCGGCGAAGCCGATAAGCTCACGGCGTTAGGTACTTTTGACAATGCATCGACCGATTTCCTTTCCACCGATGATACAAAGCCTAATTTGCCTAAAGAATACGCAACTATGTACGTTATGTCGCTTGCGCGTATCAATAACAAGACCGGCGCTGAATTGCAGGCGGAAGTAGAGTTTACGTTTGATAATTCGGACGGCGACAATACATATAAGTTCCTGCGTTGCGGCTTCCTCTGCGGAACCAGATGGACTTCGATTGCAAACGAAGAGGCTACAGACGTTTGCGCTTACGATACAACCGCCAAGACGGTAACTTTCAGTTACAAGGGTACCAACGCCGTTTATGACGAATTTGACGGTAATACTGCATATCAGATACAGTTTGTAGTATGGTTTGACGGTCCCGACAAGGATTGCTACGTTAACAATGCGTTAGAAACTCACAATATCAGTGTTAAAATCACTTATGAAGTTGAGGACGTAGCACAGTCATAATAGGTAATTTACAGTGAAAGCAACAAAGAAAATAGTCGGAGCGGCTTGCGCGCTGATTGCTTCTGTTGCGCTTGCCGCAGGTTCGACGTTTGCCTGGTTCTCTTCTAATGAAAAAGTAGACGTGACCGGTATGAGATTACAGGCGGTAGTGCCCGACGCACTCTTCATAGAGGAAGGTATTGTTACGGACGTAACGAAAATTACCAAGATGTCTTTGGATTTTGGTGATACCGATGCGCACGTTCTTAAACCTACGACCATTGAAGAGAGCTCAACGAAAGGTACTTACGTAATTCGCGATGCCGACTACGATAACTGGGCTGAAGAGCCTACGGGTAATACTTCTGGTACGCCGGGCGGCTACGTTGATATCGGAACGTTTAATAACGGCTCGACTTCTTTTACCGCGGAGAGCGGCAAAACGCCAGAAGACTATGCCGTCATGTACGTTATGTCGGTTGCGCGTATCAACGATACCAAAGGCTCCAAACTTGAGGCTGAAGTTGTTGTTTCAATGGACTGGACAGGCGGTGATTTTTCATACAAATTCGTACGCTGTGGCTTTTTGTCCAGTGAAGGCTGGGTTTCAATGGAGAACACGGTATTGGAAAAATACTGTGAATATGAGACCGATGAATTGACGATTACCTTCCGTTATATGGACCAGTTTGCGGTAATAAGCAACTTTGACGGAAATAAGGCTTATCCCATACAGTTTGTGTTATGGTACGACGGCCCCGATAAGGATTGCACCTCATACAATGGCAAAGTAAGCAACGGAATGGAAGTGCAAATAACCTACACCGTAAACGATGACTAATGATTTAATCCAATGATATAAGCCGACGCTCTGCGCGTCGGCTTATTCTTTTTATAATACTACTAAATCCTTATGCGTACAGAGGAGTAGTTGTTTTGAAACAAAAAATAAGTAAATATTTAAAAAAAATATCATTTCCCTATTGCTTTAAGCAAATAAATGTGTTAAAATGTATAAGGTATTATATAATTAGTATGTATTACTATGTCAGTTTTACTAAATAACCAAGGGAATTAACCGATAATGTCAGAAGAAAAAGAGAATTTTGAATTGGCAACCGAGTCAACGGAAAAAAAGAAGTTTGAATTGACGCCAAAGGCAAAGAAAATTATAAACATTGTAGTGGACGTTGTATGCGGCGCAATACTTTTGTTTGCGTTGCTTCTTGCAATATGCACGATACGCTCGAAAGCAAAGGGTTATTCGGAATATACAGAAATTTTCGGTAAAGCCTATATTGCGGCATCAAGTGATTCAATGGATGCAAAAAAGCCCGAAGGGGTTCCTGCGTCTAAGCCGTCGGGTTTTAAAAAGGGTGATTTGTTGACTATAAAAACTCTGTCGGCGGCAGAAGCGGCAAAGCTTGAAGTGGGGGACGTAATCACTTTCCAAACGACATCGATTGTAAAAGATAAGCGCGTTTTGAATACCCACCGTATTATACAGATAGATAAAAATAGCGACGGGGTGGTTGAGTCGTACAGAACTCAAGGTGACAACCGTGAAGTCAGTCATTCGTGGGAGAAGGTTCAGCTTAACGAAATCGTCGGTATCTATCAGAAAAAGTCAGGCGGAATAGGTCATTTGTTCCTGTTTATGAATTCTTCCGCAGGTTTCTTTGTCTGCATTGTTCTTCCTACGCTTATAGTAGTTGCTTATTGTGTAGTTAATCTTATTCTCGTTATTAGAAAGGAGAAGAAGGCGCAGACCGCGGCAGCCATCGAAGAAAAAGCCGCGGAGGATGAGAGAATGATAGCGGAGCGTGAGAGGATTCGCGCAGAGCTTCTTGCAGAAATGCAGGGCAACAACGCCGTTTCCGAACCTGCGCAAAAGAGCGAAGACCAGCCCGAAGCCGTAGTCGTAGCTGAAGAGGTTAACGACAACAAAGAGGAAGAGATGGTTGAGGCTCCCGTCGAAGAAAAGACCGAAGAGGTTAAAGCCGAAGAAATTAATGAGAAGCCTGTAGAGAAGAAAGCTAAGCCGGCTGCAAAGTCTGCGTCAACCAAGGCTACGGGCACCAAACCTGCGGCAAAGTCTGCGTCTGCTAAGACGGCAAGCGCAAAGCCTGCGGCATCTAAGACTACAGGTGCGAAGACCGCGGCAAAGAAAACTAATAAAGATAGTTCTGAAGAATAGTTTTAAGCGATAAGGGATAGAAAATGGCTGAATTTGCACAATACTACGTCGACTTTTTGTGGAAGTGGTTGCAAAATTTATGGGACTTCATAAAGCGCTTTTTCGGTAGCTTTTATAAGCTACTGATTGAAGACGCTTTTATTGGCGAGGATTCATACGTTCAGACCTTAGGGGCATACATCAAGGCAGGCGCATTTGACGTCGGCGGCTGGATATGCCTTATTTTGGTATCCATCGTAAACATAGCATTTTTATTCTTCATATGTTATAGACTTTTCCAGCTCGCGCGCAGATACATATTTTTCCGCGCAAAGGAAGTTGAAAAGGATAAACTTATGGAAGAGATTGCTCGCCTTAAAGATCAGGCGGATGAACTCGTTAAAGAAAAGAGTAAAATTTTTGCGCTTAAACTCGGTATAAACACTGCGGACGGTAGTAACGGTGCCGCGGGTTTGAATTTGGGCGAAGAGGAAGAAGAGAAGAAGGAAGCAAATTCGCGCTTTACAAAGCTTATCAATCTCGACGAAAAATACGAGCGTAACCCCAACGTCATTTATATGACAGACGACGATATGCTCACGCTTCCTCAAATCGTTACGCGTTTTGTAAATTTCGCGGCGTCCCAGTTAAAGCTCTATTATACCGAAGAGACGATAAGGTTGTTTATTTCAGGTCTTGCAACCTCTAAAGTAATTATTCTCGAAGGTATATCCGGTACCGGTAAAACTTCGTTGCCCTACGCAATGGGTAAATTCTTTAACAATAACACCTCGATAATTTCGGTCCAGCCCTCGTGGCGTGACCGTGCGGATTTGGTAGGTTATTTTAACGAATTTACTAAAAAATTCAACGAAACCGACTTCCTGGCGTCGTTATATGAAGTTTCTCTTCGTGAAGACCCCAACTTTATGGTCCTCGACGAAATGAACCTTGCGCGTATCG